>JAUXFR010000137.1 GCA_030622805.1 Anaerolineae bacterium
TGAACTTTGACCTTTGGATCCTGCTGTGATCCTGAATGGAGAACTCTTCATCAAAGTATATAAAGTGAAGATACCCGCCAAATATTGGATGGGTTAACTTTATAAAGAAAACACCCGCACATCTACCAGTCTGCGGGTGTCTAAATGTATGATAAATTTGTATGTTGGTTATTTTGTGGTGGTATCTCTCTGTTCCAATGTACGGTTGAGGATGTCTTCATATTCATCCCCATTCTTTTTCACCTCGCGTTTAATGGGTGCGACCGGTTCTTCGTCCGGGGTCTGATTCCGTTCCATCGCGCTGCGCATCGCAATCTCCATTGCAGTGGGAACCGCTTCTTCTACTTCAGGTTCCTCCTGTTCGACTTTCTTCCTCTTTTTCTTCGGCTCTGGTTTTGATCGTTCGCTGGGTAGGGGTTCGAGCGCTTTCATGCTTAGTTTGATCTGCTTGCGGCGTCGGTTGACGCTCAAGACTTTAACTTCTACTTCATCACCTTCGTGGATCACTTCGTCTGGGCTCTTGATGTAACCATGAGCAATCTCGCTGATGTGCACAAGACCGGGTCGTTCAGCGCCGATATCCACAAATGCTCCGAAGCGTTCCAGGCGTGTGATCTTGCCCTTGAGGACCATGTCTTTTGAAATCTCGCGCCACTCCAATGGCAGCGGTTCAATCATAGTCAGTTCGATGCGTTGCTTGCTCGGCACCACACGTCGTACCCAGACATCTACTGTCTGTCCGGGTTGAACAACGTCCTCGACGCGGTTAACGGGCTCTACCTGAAGCTGCGATATATGCACCACACCGGGCACTTCCAAACCGATATCGACCAGCGCGCCGGCCAGACTGGTGTTCAGAACCGTGCCTGTGAGCTTCATCTTTCGGTCTAGGTCTTTCAGGTCTTTAATCTCTTCGTCTTCGTTTATTTCCATGGCTGCCAGGTTATTCTCTTCCATAGCGCGCTCTCCAAATATCGTCTTACTGGGTAGTGCAAACCGTGTTGGACCGTTATCACTGCACCTCACCCTAAGACTTAAAATTTCAATACAGGTTGTTTATATTACAAAACCACCGGAGGGTGGCGTATTGGCTTTGTAGCGTGGGCGAACCCGCGACCCTGGATTATACCCCTGCCAGGGGATGTTGTCAAAGCGACCTGGGGAGAATGTTGAACTTCTTTCCATTGATGGTATATTTCCTTAATAGTTAATCGAGTCTCCCTGTGCGTCGTGTGCGGCTTCCATTAAAACCTCACTCAGGGTGGGATGGGCATGCACGTTGCGTGCGATTTCTGTTGTCGTTAGCTCCATCATCTGGGCAATCGTAAGCTCTGGAAGCAATTCAGTAACTTCTGGCCCGATCATATGGGCGCCGAGTATCTCGCCGTATTGTTTGTCGGTAATCAGTTTTACCCAGCCGGTTGTGTCCCCCATGCCCAGCGCTTTCCCGCTTGCCTGGAAAGGAAAACGCCCAACCTGTACTTCGTATCCACGTTCCTGCGCCTGTTCGGCGGTCAGTCCAAATGACGCAATTTGCGGTTGGCAGTATGTTGCGCGTGGCATCATCTCGTAATCGAGCGTGATGGTTTCGATACCAGCAATGTTTTCGGCGCATACGATGCCCTGTGCAGACCCAACGTGCGCCAGCATCAGTTTCGCCGTCACGTCACCGATACCCCAGATACCCGGCACATTGGTCGCCATCCGGTCATCGATTTCCACTGCACCGTGTTCGGAGAGTCTTACTCCCAGCTCTTCCAACCCCAACCCGCGCCCGTTCGGTGTGAAACCGATTGCAACCAAAGCCTGCGCCGCTTCGAGCGTATGGTTTTCATCATCACTGGAAACCTCTACTTTAACGCCGCTCTCAGTAGTTGTGATGGATTCGACCCGATGATTTGTCAGGGCTTTGATTTTGCGTTTCTTGAAGGCTTTTTCTAGTTCGCTGCTGACTTCATCATCCTCCAGCGGCACCAGTCGTGGCAGCATCTCAACGATGGTGACATCTACACCGTAGGAATTCCAGATTGTCGCGAACTCCACACCGATCGCGCCGGAACCTATGATAATTACCGAATCGGGCAGCTCCTCCTGCAGGATGGCTTCCAAGTAGGTGACCACCTTTTTCCCATCGATCGTCCAGTCGGGAGGCACGGCCGCGCTTGCCCCTGTTGCGAGGACGATGTTCTTTGCTTTCAATTCTGTGGAAGCACCATCCTCATTGGTGACGGAAATGGTGTCGCGCGCGCTGACATAGGCTTGCCCCATGTGAACATCGATCTTATTCTTCTTCATCAGGAAGCCCACCCCTTTTGTGAGCCTACCTGATATCCTGCGGCTGCGTTTAACAGCAGCACCGTAGTCAAGCTCTAGGTCTTTGAAGGAAAAACCGAACTCACGACCACGCTCGCGCAGCGTGTGGGCCACTTCGGCGTTCTTCAGCAACGCTTTGGAAGGAATGCAGCCCACGTTCAGGCACACTCCACCCAGCCACTGTTTGTCCACGATGGCGGTTTTCAGCCCCAGTTGAGTGGCTCGAATGGCGCCCACGTAGCCTGCTGGCCCGGCGCCGATGACGACAACGTCGTAATTGCTCATAAGAGTACTCCTCAATTGATGTGATCAGTCAATGGGTAACCAGTTGATCAGGTAGTTAGTTAATTATCCCTTGCTGCAGTCATTCAACTCCTGGTAATCTGATGCTTGCGTGTTGGGAATGGAAATTCATAATTCCTAGTCGCCTGATTACCATGCTAACTGGTTGCCTGGTTACTAAATAAATTGACTCCCCAATTCTACCACTATGCGTTGAGATGAGGTCGCGGGATATCACTTAGAGCAAATATCCCTTGACCATCTGGAGTAAATTACCTGATTGGAATATTTTATTCAGGGTGAAAGGAAATCATCCAGGATAATTATCTCCAGGATACCTTTGACACGTTTGAGCAGCCGATCATTCGAAATAAATGCAGACGCTCCATTCGTTATGCAGGTTGCCAGATGAAGAGCATCTGGAGGGCTGAGATTAAATTCAGCTCGTAGTCTTGCAGCCCATCGACCAATTTCTCGATCGATATCTATGATTTGAAGGTTAGGAAAGTGAGAAAGCAGGGCTTCGTATTTTCTCGCTATATGTCCTTTGCCAAGCTGCCAGGGTCGCACGGATAATTCCATGATCGTGAGCACCGATGTGATGGCTTGAGTTTCACCAGATTCAATGCAGGTAAGTATCTCATTAGTTATCTGAATATACTTACGGTTAGATTCAAAATGGTATATAAAAATAGATGTATCAAGCCCTATCAGGTCGTTTGAAGCTAATCGTTCCGAGATTCTTCCCACGCTTCCCGCTCCTCGCGTATATAGGAAACTGCTATGTCGTCTTCCCAAATGCTTTGATGTAATCCTGCTAGTTGTTTTGTGTAATTCATGGGTTGGGGGAGCAGGATGATCATCCCATCCTGGACATCGACCAGCAATCGATCACCGCGTTTAATCTTTAATGTTGATCGTGCACTGGCGGGAACGGCAATCTGGTATCTAGAGCTTACTTTTACGGAGTTTGTTTGAGACATGTTTAGATCCATGTTAAGCAAATATTTACTTTTACTAAGTATACTATATTTTTTTGTGGAAATTACAATGGGAGATTGCGCGTCCGATCGTTTAAATTAGTGGTAAAGGGTCATCCACCGATCGTCCAGGGGCGTATCCAAACTCCAGGAGCAACTGTTCGCGAATGTAGCCAAATGTAGCGCTCAGCGGCAGATGGTTGGGGCAGACCTGCTCGCACATACCGCAAGCGGAGCAGGATACCAGCCAGCGCATCACGTCCAGGCGTGTGTAATGACCATCCTCAGCGCGAATGGGGCGTGCAATGCTGCAGATTGGGCAGACGTCCATACAGCTCTGGCAGTCTCCACATTCATTTAGCTGCTCGACCAGTGCCTCTACATCCGCTGGTAGATAATCCGCCAGCGTATCGAACAACCGCTGCATGGTGTGGTTGTGTCTTTGGGAGAGTTTGAATAGCACCCGCTCGTGCTGATCGACCAGCTCCAGATCTGCGGCGCCATCGGTGATGCTTCCCAGATCGAATCTCTCGGCGGTCGCGGCGTCAATGGTCTGGATGAGTATACATTGGCGTACGGGTAGACCGAGCACATTCAGGTTCAGGTCTGCCCCGCGTGCTTCGGGTGCTGTACACATCTGGCAGGCGGATCTATAGCGGTAGGATAATATGCCGCCCTGCCGTGCGAACTGCAATGCCTCCTGGGTCAAACGTTCGCCCGATCCCTTATGTTTGGCGCGCCATTGATAGTCCTCCAACGGCAGGGTGCCCAGACAGTCCACGCATATGGTAATGATCTGATCCATCGAGAGTTTGCCATGTTTGGTCATTTCCGTCAGGGCGCGCAATTCGCAGGGGCGTAGTATCACGCCAATCCTTGCACCAGGGTCGCGCTCCAGGAATGCAGGGATCAGATTGGCGGCGTTGACCGTCATTACGGGCTTAAAGGGGTTGACATGCTCGAGCAGCTCGGGTTTATTGATCAGACTAGGTGCCGTGCTGTCGAAACTGTCAACATTAAGCGGCACCATCATTCCGTTCAGATCTCCCTTTTCCCAGATGTCGCCTATAAAATTACGTACGGCTCCTATCGGGTCACCGCGTGTTTCTATTCTCCATTGCGTGTCCATCTTACTACCTCCACAGATCGTGTCCCATGTCTAGTGTAACGTGTGCGTACCAAATTCCATGAGCCACGTTCTACGTCGTGATTGTCATTCGTCTAAAATAGGTTACCTCTAGGTCTCCGTCCTCCATTGTCTGGTGCCTATCGTAGACCGTCGTTCTCAA
>JAUXFR010000172.1 GCA_030622805.1 Anaerolineae bacterium
AGAGGATCATGCCCGGAGAGCCCGGAGAGGAGAGCCCGGAGCCCGGAGATCAAATCACCGGGCTAAGGTTACGAAGGTCTTCCGACCTGAAATTATAGCCCGTGGGCTTTGTATGTTTAGCCCGGATGTTCACGTCCGGGTGGGTGTGGTCGCAACGGATGTTAACATCCGGGTGGGTATTGGTAAAGTTCATAATACCTCTTCGATATCAATCCCTCTCGCCATCGCACGTTCCGTACGCCAAATATCCTCATTCTGTGGAATAAACGGCATCTGCTCTGGTGGACGGCGGATCAGTTTCAGAGCCTCTTCCGGGCAGGCGGGGACGCAGATCCCACAGCCAACACAGCGGATGGTGTTCACCTGCATAAATCCGCCGCTGAGTTCGAGAGCTTCGAACTGGCAGTAATCCACACAGGTCTCGCATACTGTACAGAGCTCCTCATCGACGCGGTTGACGAAAGCCGAATGCGCCACCACGTTCGCAATCCCCATCTCAGCCATACCGCGCAGCAATCCACACGAACAGGTGCAGCAGTTGCAGATATAGTAATTGCCCTCCTGGCTGTTGCTGACCGTGTGCACCAGACCTGCCCGGGCTGCAAGCTGCAGGGTGTCCAACGCTTCCTGGTGGGTCAGGGCGCGGACAACATCGCTGTGATCGAATGTACCTGGGACCGGGCTGAAAGCCATACATACTTCCACTGGATGCTCGCACGGGTCACCGATCAGGGCTTTTTGTTTGCGGCAGATACAGTCCAGCACGCCCCAGGCTTTAGCCTGGTTGACGATCTCCGTTGCGCTTTCGAAGGGACGGACTTCCATGTCTATCTGGATCGTCTCTCCGATGGGTACCACGCGGTGGAATTTTGGCTCGGTTCTGAGTACTTCTCCGAAAGCCTGCACGTAGTAATCCTCAAACAGGCGCGCCAGCTCTTCGTCAATACGCCCGATCTGCATCTCGTAGACGCCGACCACAAAAGGCATCAGGCTGAAACCCATGCCGTGCTCTGTTTTTCCAGCACTGATCAAACCTTTGCGCGCCATGCCCTTCAATGTTTGCTTGATCGATTTGGCGTCTGTATCCAGTCCGTCTACCTGCAGCCGTTCGGCGATTTCAGCAGGGGTTTCAAGTTTCAACTTCAACTGCGCTGCCAGCGCGGCCTCATCTGGCGTATACAACTTCTCCAGCAGGCGCAGCTCGGCGCCGTCTTCGGTCGCCGGGAAACCGTTCGGCAGCTGGTCGAGCCGGTGTGCTAATTGCTGGTATGGATTACCTGTCATTGAATACCTCCTATTGTTTATATTGTTCAAAATCCCGTCGTTCACTTTGGAAATTCATTCGGAATTCTCTAATACCTTTGCTGTCTGTTGTATTTGTGTCCAGGCACGTTCAACATGCCGGTGCTCTGTGTGTGTCTGCCCAACGCTTAGGCGCAGTGTGAATTCTCCATCCAGCGTTGTGTGAGTCAGATACAGCTCGCCACTCTGGTTGAGGCGATCCAGTAATTCGCGGTTGAAAATATCTCCGTTTTTGTGTCGGAAGCAGACCAGGTTGAGCGGTGCGGGTGCAGCGATTTCAAAATCCGGGTGCTGTTCGATCCAGCCGGCGAACTCCTGCGCCAGGCGGACGTGTTCCCGGATGTGATACTGCAAGCCATCAATGCCGTAATGGCGGATAACAAACCACAGCTTCAACGCCCGGAAGCGCCTGCCCAGCGGTATCTGCCAGTCGCGATAATCGATCACCTGACCGGTTTCCGAAGACTTGTTGCGTAAATACTCCGGCAGTATGCTAAGCGTATCGATCAGGGCTTTACGCTCCGCGACGTAAAAGCAATCGCAGTCAAAATTGGTGAACATCCATTTATGCGGATTGAAGCAGTAGCTGTCGGCGTAATCAAGACCGCGCAGCAGGTGCCTGAATTCCGGGCAGATGGCAGCTGTACCTGCCATTGCCGCGTCCACGTGCAGCCAGACACCTTCTGCCCGGCAGATTGGACCGATCCTCTCCAGGGGGTCGATCCCGTTGGATGAAGTAGTGCCCAAGGTAGCACATACAAAGCAGGGTGTGTATCCGTTTTGACGGTCTTCGAACATCTGCCTCGCCAGAGCTTCTGGACGCATGGCATAGGTTTCATCCGTCTCGATCAATCGTAGATTGCTGCTTCCTATTCCAGCGATCTTGACGGCTTTTTCGATCGAAG
Organism: Anaerolineae bacterium; assembly: GCA_030622805.1. GTDB lineage: Bacteria > Chloroflexota > Anaerolineae > Anaerolineales > UBA4823 > JAUXFR01. Next base: position 2,208 of record JAUXFR010000172.1, read on the forward strand.
AATGCGCCTGGGTCGAGGCGTATGCAGTCAGGCGTTCGTGGATGCCCTCTTCGTTGCTGGCGTAAGCGGTAGCACGTTCTCGCCCGGCGAGCAGCGCGCACAATGAGGCGCTGGAAGCCGAGTCCTGGATCACGCCGCCGCCTGAAGAAGTGGACTTGTACTTCTCGGGCAGGTCCATCATCTCTACCAGCCAATCGAGCACATGGGTTTCCAGCTCGGTGCAGGCCGGGCTGGTTTGCCACAGCATCCCCTGCACACCCAACCCCGCCGAGAGCAGCTCTCCCAATATGGAAGGACCGCTGGTATTTGCCGGGAAGTAAGCGAAGAAATTCGGCGACTGCCAGTGGGTCACACCCGGCAGGATGATCCGCTCGACGTCTTCCAGCACCTGGTCAAAACTCTCTCCCTGTTGAGGTGGGAGAGGGGGAAGTTCTGCCCTGATATCCCCCGGTTTTACCTGAGACATAACTGGATATCCTTCAATGTTTTCATAGTAATCCGCGATCCAATCTATGACACTTCTTCCAACCCTGCGGAATTCGTCTGCGGTCATGTGATACCGTTCATCAGAATCCATCAGCGCTCCTTTTTCAACTGCTGCTCGACAAAATCGGTACGAGTGCTGGCGGGGTTTTCTATTTCAATGAATTCAACCTGGTTTGCGTCCGTATCGTGGATGGCGAAGGTGGCTGTTTTTGTCTGCAGTGCCCCGATCTCACCCGGATTGACGGTCAGGCAATCGCCGATCAGGGCTTCGCTTTTCAGGTGGTCGTGTCCGTAGAATACCACGTCAAAGAGACCGGATAGGGCGGCCGGCTTTACCAGGTCCGGGTAGTGGGTCATAAAGATGCTGCATCCATCGATCTCCAGGGTTGCGTAAGTCTTGTCCGCCATTTTCAGGTCGCTCCCACCATCGAGAGAGATTTTCGTTATGACTACTTTATCCCCATCGTTGTTGCCCCATATTGAAAACACCGGAATCCCGCATCCAGCGAGCAGTTTGGCGATACCCGGGTTCATCAGGTCTCCAAGACAGAGGATTTCTTCAACCTCCTGGCTGTGCATAATCTCCAGGGCAAGCAGCAGGTTGTGCATATTTTCGTGGATGTCGGAAATGACGGCAATTTTCATGATAAGGTCTCCTATCTGCAATAAATATTCCAGTAATTCTATCACCCAAAGTCAGACCCCTATGATTTTCTAAAAAATATATCCGTTTCCACAAGCGCAATTACCCCTGTTTGGCTGTTGGATTAATTTTCGTAATTAACCATTCATTATTCACAATTCATTGTTATCACAACCCCAGCCCCTCCTCCGGCATCCACTCCGACCAGTCGGACAGCCAACCGGGGATGTGGGCGTCTTTGACGCGGTCGCACACCGGGAAGTAGGCTTTCAGGTCGATCAGCGGTGTGCCATCGAACGCATCGATCTCCGCCACCTTAACGATGCCGTTCGCTTCATCCACCTCGAGCAGCTTGCAGGTGGTCATGGCGATCGGGTTGGGGCGGTATTCGGCGCGCGTGGCGAACACGCCGCACAGTTTATCCGCCGCGTAAGGGGGCTGTGTTTGCAGGGTGGTGCGGCTTTTCTCGTTATCGTGCTTGTCCGCCCACCAGAACACCATCACGTGGCTGAAATGCTCGAGCTGCTTCAACGCCGGTTGGTAGGCTTCCATGATCTCCAACTGGTTGCCCTGGTCCGTGCGCCGGATGTAGCCGATGGGGTGGATCCTGTATGTGTCTGATTCATTCACCGTAATTCCTCCGTTCTATTTTCCTGGATGCAAGGTTGCCGCTGTAAGTGACAATTTCAACAAGTAGATATTAACCATTTACCAGTATTCTGTCAAAGGTGATGGTTCTGTTTCTATGTGACATGATCTGGCGGTTGAAACTACGGCATGGGATAAATGTTTTTTTCTCTTCGTCACGAAGCCAATTAACAAAGTGACAGTCACTTCAGGTCTAGAAATGCCAATGTTTTACTCAGCGTGACTGTGTTGAATTAATCTAAGTGACTGTCACTTTTGTGAGCATGAACCGGTACTGAGTTTACGAAGGATCAGCCGCCGGCGCCATACTATGCGGAAATTCGGTTTTATTATAATTTATTGCCGCAGATCACGCCCC
>JAUXFR010000218.1 GCA_030622805.1 Anaerolineae bacterium
GATCAACCGACCGGTTAAAATTATCTGGTCCAGAGAGGAATCGATCATCGGTCATCATAAACGTCACCCATATATTATCCGCACACGGTGGGGTGCCACACATGCAGGAAAAGTGATTGCTGCAGAGGTAGAGGTGATCGCAGATGGGGGTGCTTACGCTTATACATCCACAAAGGTATTAGGTAATGCGACACTGATGTGTACCGGACCGTATCTTATACCGAATGTCAAAGTTGATTCATACGCTGTATACACAAACAATATTCCAGGCGGTGCATTCAGGGGGTTTGGTGGACCGCAGGGCGCCTTTGCTGCAGAGACTCAAATGAACCGTCTCGCAGAAACGCTTGGGATGGATCCAATGGAAGTCAGACGGATCAATGTGCTGCGTGAAGGAGATTTGCTATCAGTTGGCACACCGCTGCCAAAAGGGGTCAGCATGCCGGAAGTATTGGAGGAATGTGATCGCACTGCTGCTGATCTACGGGAGCAAGTCAGCAGTCATGATTCAATTAAGTCTCCATTGCGGCGGGGATTCGGGACAGCCTGCGCATTTAAGAACGTGGGATTTTCGTTCGGCGCTCCAGAACAGTGCACGGCAACCGTAGAACTGCACGGTGGTTCCGAGATTGAAAGAGTGGTTCTCCGACACGCTTCGGCTGAAGTTGGACAGGGGACTCACACAGTACTGACACAAATGGCAGCAGAGGCTGCAGGAGTACCTCTGGATAAAGTCGAGCTGGTCGTATCCGATACAGCGTTTACAGGAGACTCGGGGAGCGTTTCTGCTTCACGTATGACTTTTATGGCAGGCAATTCCATTAAAGGGGCTGTGAAATCTGCTCTAAAGAAGTGGGTAAATAAAGCTAGACCTGCGATCGCTACGTACCAGTATCTCCCTCCTAAAACAACGCCCTACGACCCAGAGACAGGTAAGTCTGAACCAAACTTCTCCTACGGGTATGTAGCCCAGGCTGTAAGTGTCGAGGTGGACACAGAGACCGGCCATGTACGTATACTGGATGTTATCTCAGTCGATGATGTTGGCAAGGCGATCAATCCACAGCAGGTAACCGGGCAGATAGAAGGGGCAGTTGTTCAGGCTGCTGGGTACGCGGTGCTTGAGAATTTCATCCAAAAGGATGGATACGTCGAGACGGGGCAGCTATCAACATATTTAATTCCCACAATTCTGGATATTCCTGAACGAGTACAGTCAGTGATCCTGGAGTATCCCGACCCGATAGGACCCTGGGGCGCTCGTGGGATGGCTGAAATGCCGTTCCTGCCGTTAGCCCCTGCAGTGATCGCAGCCGTCCACGATGCTGTTGGTGTGTGGTTTCACGAATTCCCGCTGACTCCTGAAAGGGTGTTGCGCGGATTGGGTAGGGTTTAGATGCACGTACTTATCCTTGGCGGGGGGGATCTGGCAAGCGGCGTCGCCCTCCGTTTATTCCGTTCAGGACTGCAGGTGTTCATCACGGAACTGCCACAACCGCTTGTTGTAAGGCGATTAGTATCCTTTGCGGAGGCTGTCTATAGCGGTGAAACTTCTGTTGAAGAGGTGACTGCATGTAGAGCAGAAAATGTATCGCATGGTTTGTCCCTGATCGAGCAGGGATTCATCCCGGTGCTTGCTGATCCCGAAGCTGACTGCCTATCGGAGCTTTCTCCTTCCGTATTAATCGATGCCCGGATGATCAAGCGCTCTCCAGAGTATGACAAGGAAATCGCACCGTTTGTTATTGGTCTGGGGCCGGGGTTTACGGCTGGGGTTAACTGCCACGCTGCGGTTGAGACAAATCGCGGTCACCATCTTGGGAGGGTGGTTTGGAGAGGTACTCTAGAAACGGACACTGGAATCCCAGAAGAAGTAATGAACCGCAGTGCAGAACGAGTGCTGCGGTCGCCAGCGGATGGTGTGCTTACCACGTTTGTTGACATTAAAGAACGGGTAAAGGCAGGTGAGCTAATTGCTGAAGTCGCAGGTGAGCAAGTGCTGGCGCCGTTTGATGGCGTGCTGCGCGGCATCATGCATCCTGGGGTATTCGTACAACATGGGAGGAAGATTGGCGATGTCGATCCGCGGGGTGATCCATCCTACTGCACGCAGGTATCGGACAAATCGCTGGCAATCGCAGGGGGTGTTTTGGAAGCGATATTGTCGCGAACTGAACTGCGGTCAAAGTTGTGGAATACGCATGAGATTAGCGCGGGCACTTCGGATCGCTGAGGTTCCACGCATTGCGTTTGTCGGTGCTGGTGGTAAAACAACCGCCATCTTTCAATTAGCTCGCGAACTGGTTCGGTCAGGTAGTAGTAAGAAGGAAGATCAATGCAACCTATCCTCTGTGATTGTCTGTGCTACGACTCATCTGGGGGTTGAACAAAGCGAGCTGGCTGACTACCATTTCATTGTTGAAAGACCTGCTGATCTAATAAATATCGATCTTAATCGACATAAGGGTATCGTATTATTATCCGGAGACGATTTGGGGGATGAGAGGCTTGCAGGGCTGGATGAAGATACCCTGAATCCTGTGTTGGATTTGGCAGACCGCAATCGCTTACCCCTGCTGATCGAAGCGGATGGTTCGCGCATGAAACCGGTGAAGGCTCCCGCAGAACACGAACCCGCTGTCCCGGAATGGGTGGATCAGGTGATTGTGGTTGTTGGTCTTAATGCGCTGGGCAAACCGCTCACTTCTGAGTTTGTTCATCGCCCGCATATTTTCGCGTCGCTCGCCGGACAAAGACTGGGGAGTAAAATATCTTCGGAAATGCTGGAGCAAGTGTTAGTGCATCCTCATGGTGGGTTGAAAAATATACCGGTCGGCGCACGTTGTATCGCGTTATTAAACCAGGCTGACACGCCGGATCGACAGGCTGTGGGGGGGCGCATTGCTGAATATCTTGTAAATCTGTATGACGCTGTACTGATTTCTTCATTAAACCCTGATCCTGCTGTAACAGGCAAGCGTACGGTAGGGAAGAACTACGCAAAAAAAGCAGGGGTATTGGCAGTTCATGAAAGGATTGCCGGGATTGTCCTCGCTGCTGGTGAATCTAAAAGATTCGGTAAACCGAAACAGCTTCTGGTCTGGGAGAACGAGACTTTTGTACGCAGAGCGGCGCGCACGGCATTGGATGCAGGACTTCAGCCTGTTCTGGTGGTTACTGGTGCGTATGAAGCGAAAGTGCGAAGGGCTTTGGTGGATTTACCGGTTGCGCTGGTTCATAATCCGGAATGGGAGCACGGGCAGGCAAGTTCAGTCAGGGTCGCAATCCAGGCATTGGAAGACAATATTGGAGCAGCCATCTTCCTGCTGGCAGATCAACCGCTTGTATCGGTGCCGCTGGTTCAAAGTCTTAAAGAGACACATTCACAAACCCTGGCATCCATCATAGCACCTATGGTGGATGGTCAGCGTGGAAACCCTGTTGTGTTCGACCGTATCACCTTTCGTGACTTGATTTCTTTACAGGGTGACACTGGTGGGAGGGCGATATTTCCGCGTTATGGAGTCAAATGGCTGCTCTGGCACGATAACAATATTTTTTTTGATGTTGACACGGAAGAAGATTACAAAACTTTGATTCGGAAGTATATGAAGAGGGTGTTGAATAA
>JAUXFR010000133.1 GCA_030622805.1 Anaerolineae bacterium
CAGGCTCACATGAAGACCATTCTTCGCAAACTAAATGTTCGATCCAGGCGTGAGATCAGGTATGTAATTCAGGGGGATGACAACCGTAAAAGACTTAACGAAACCAGCGAGCTGTTTACTAAGAATTCGATCTTGACCGTATCAATAACATTTACAGACACACTCCAACGTATCCAGGAGATCTTATCAACGATCTTTAAAACAAGTTAATCCGGCTATCATAGGTCAAATCGATAAATATTTGTGCCTGAATTGAGGTATGATTAGTGCAGGATTAATCAAAGGAATAGAGAATGGAGGTGTACTGGTGAATAATACAAGTTCTGGTGCTCTGGCGGGATCAATTTGGTTCATTGGATGGTTGTTCACCATCGGATTTGCCAAGCTGATATGGTGGAAAGCATTGTTGGCAATCGTAATCTGGGCTTACTATCTGGGAGTTGCGGCAATAGGGTAGCAAAAATTAAGTGGTCGTATCTCGAAATTTATTGAGGGTAATTTACAAGTATGTCTAACGAATTACCAGATTTATTGCGCCTGTTCAGTGAGGAGCTTGGATATAAAGTACGCCGGATAAAATCTGTCCTGGGGTATGACGTATTCAGCATCGATTTGTCTTCGTGGAAGCTGCGATTGACGAGCAGTACGCCAGTGATCTGGGTGAAACGTGATGATCTGGAAAGCGGTTCGCCGCGTCATATGATGGATAGCATCGCTGATGTGATACGCGAGTTGAACCTGAGCCGGAAGATTGTGCTCGTAACCGTCGATGGTGATGCCCTGACCCATTACCGTACCCGGACTCATCTGGTCCACAGCCTGGTATTGATCGGGGCTGAAGAACAGAAACGAGTACTCAGCTCACGCAGACCCACGGGCGAGCTGCTGGATATCATATCTGGACAGATACCGATCGCCAACCTTTCTCCGTATGAAACACGTGCGCCGGTAACGGGCAGCCGGTTCTTCGGAAGAGAGTACGAGATCACGCGTATTCTTTCCAACCCGGATACCAATCACGCCGTGCTGGGCATCCGTAGAATCGGTAAGACATCACTGCTGCGAGAGATCGAACGCATCCTGAAGGAAGAACAAGACCCTGCCCATGTTGTGTACCTGGAATGCAGTGATCTGCTCAGCTCGGACGACTATATTCGCGAAGTAGTTCGAAAGCTGAACCCACGAGAATTGCCCCGTCTGCATATGCAGAAATACGTGTTCTTTTTCCCAGATTTCTTGGAGCGGATGAGCCGCGCCCACAAGAATAAGCTGATCTTTCTGCTGGATGAGATTGATAATCTTGTGATCGTACAGCGCGGAGACTGGGACTTAATCCGCATGCTGCGAGCTTCGGCGAACAAGGGCGCCTGCCAGTACATTATGGCTGGATTTCGGGAGGCAATGCGCGAGCAGTATATGCTCGATTCACCGTTTTACAACTTCGCACAGGAGATCCGATTGAGCGAATTCACCCGGCAGCAAGCACGTGAGCTGATTACGATACCAATGGAAAACTTGCGGGTTCGAATCCGGAACAAAGACGAAGTGGTGAACCGAATTTTTGAAGAGACAGCCGGACATCCCAATCTGATCCAGTATTACTGCTTGATCCTGCTCAGACGCCTGGATCAGATGGGAGAGCGCGAAATCACGCCGGATAGCCTGATTGATGTTTACTCAGACGAGGGTTTTAAAAGTCATTTGCTGACCTCCTTCATGCAAAATACTGAAAATCGCGAAAAAGCACTTGTTTACGCGATTCTACAATGCTGTGAAGACATCAGCGGTCAGGGTTTCACGCAGGAATTCATCGATGATTCGCTGCGTAGTGGGGGAATCGCCCTTCCCCAGGACGATATCGATGAAGCCTGCAACGTGCTCCTGCTGGCAGGAGTGCTCCGCCGTAAGAACCAGGAATTTTATTTTACATCACCTGTTTTCACGAGAGTCCTGCAGCAAACGTATGATCTCAACTATCTATTCCGCAAAGTTATGGATGAAGGTATATGACAGTGTTAGACACCAGCCTGGAGATCCCTTCGACGGCGCGTTTTCACGCTAAGGAGATCGAAGACATCCTGCAGTCCGTCCAGGCTGGAACCTATTGCGCCGTTCTCGGTCCACGCCTGTGTGGGAAAACGGTTATGCTCCACTATGTTGAACAGATCCTGCGAGATACCTTTGGGATGGTCGCCGTTTATATCGATTTATCTGATATCAAAGCTTCGACTCTGCAGGGTTTCTTCTTTGAACTTATTCAGACTGCTGGTCGGCGGTTTGTTGAGCAGACTGGCATAGAGATCGAAATTCCAGAGGAAGTTTATATTAGCAGCGCAGTGTTCCGCGGCTTTTTAACGGACCTGATCGAAGGAAGTGATCGTGATATTGTGCTGATTATAGAGCATCTGGAAACCATCCCGACCGATCTGGTTCAAGCATTGCTGACCTCACTTCGTGCTGCGTACATGGATCAGCAGGTAATGGAAAAGCGTACCACAGTAGTTGTCTCAGGTGCCCTGAGTCTTGCGACGCTGACGGTCGGTGAGTCGTCGCCGTTTCGAGGTATCGCCAGCAGCGTTTTTGTGGGTGACCTTTCGGAAAGCGATAGTCTGACCTTAATCAATGAGTACTTGGAAGAAGGCGGGGTCAGTGTAACCCGACAGGCGCAGCGGAGATTGCTGCGCGCGACCAATGGAGATCAGTATCTGATACGAAAAATCTGCCAGCGTAGTATTAGCTTGGTACACGCATCGGCCTCAGAGAGGCTTCGAGCGGGAAACATTAATCAAATTATGGTTGAATTCCTGAGGGATGAAGTATACACATACGCGCCGCTGCTTGATGCGACACGCTTGATTGAGGAAGACCCAGATTTGCTGCAGTGCATCTTGTTATTGTTGGAGCAGAACATCGTTCATCGCAGCAGGCTGCCGCTGCCGCTGTCTCCAGATCTTGATCCGCTGTTTCTCACCGGTGTTGTTGAACGTATGGAAGGGGACAGCTATCGGTTGCAGAACCAGATTTACCGCCAATTCCTGGCGGGATACTTTCACCCCGGTCGGGTCGGACAGGCAATGGTGAGTGCAGGACGCTGGGATCTGGCTCTCGATTACCTGGAGAGCGGTGTGGATCGAGGTGATGAGCGTGCTAGAGCAGACCTGATCTCTGCCACTGTAAACGCTATCTACGCCTCCGAGGACCTGGAGCGAGCGGCTCATTTCCTGACACGGGGATTGGTGGCTGCGTTTGGGATTGAGGAAGCACAGGTGTGGTATGCACTGCCAAAGGAAAAAATTCTGCGTTTGATCGGTCATCAGGGAGTCGTATCAGATGTAACAATCTGGGCAAATCCTGAAATACCCATTAATGCAGACCGACTGGAAGCGCGTGCGCTGCGGCAGGCTGCTTCTCTGCGTGGTTCTGAGAGCGGCGACCGGATCCATAGAGCGATGCCCATGATTATACCTGGTAGGCTCCCGATGGGTGTTGTAACGATATCGGATATCCAGGGTGGAGAACGTTTCAGCGATCAGAGAGAACGCGATCGTCAGCTCAGCGGCTATCTCAACCAGGTAGCGCGTGCATTCCAATCGGTGATCACGCGCCGGCAAGAATTGACGTTAGCAGGGCGGATGCAGGCCAGCCTGCTCACCATAGTTCCTCCGAAACTGGTCGGCTGGGATTTCGCAGCGAAACTGAACCCAGCCAGAGAAACCTCCGGCGACTTCTATGATTTTATTCCATTGTCGAATGGGCGTATGGGGATTGTGATCGCTGATGTGTCGGATAAAGGGATGGGCGCTGCACTATACATGGCTCTCAGCCGTACGCTGATCCGCACTTACGCTCCAGAGCATCCGGATCGTCCAGATTCTGTACTGCAGTATGTAAATCAACGCATCCTGTCGGACACCCAGGGAGGGATGTTTGTGACAGCTTTTTACGGAGTTCTCGACCCGACCAGCGGTGAACTGACATATTGCAACGCCGGGCATAATCCTCCATTTCTACGCTTGGTGGAGAGCGGTGGAAAAATGATGACCTTATTCCGCACAGGTATGGCGCTCGGTGTCTCACCAGAAGCACAATGGGAAGTGAAGCGCGTGGATATTCCAGAACATGGAGTACTGGCGCTTTACACGGACGGCGTTGTGGATGCAAGGGATCAGAAAGGGGAGATGTTTGGAGATCAGCGGCTGCAGGAGCTGATCGATAAAAATGGGGATCGTCCGGCGAGCGAGATTCAGGATGCTGTATTCGCCAGCCTCCGTGAATTTGTGGGGGAGCAGGGTCAGTTCGATGATATGGCGCTGGTATTGATCAAACGGGAGAAGGCGATTGCGGGTAAACCGAAGAAGGAGCCAAGATTTGGACCTGACGTTGTATAATAATTAAGCAAAACTGTCGATAATTTTGTTAAGGAGGTTTCGATATGTCACCACAAAAATTTGGCGGCGTAATTATGATCATACTCGGGGTGGCGATCGTTTTGATGGCGCTGAGCGTTGAATTTATCGGTCTCGGGGGTGGAGATGGCATCGGTTGGGTTCAATTGCTGGTCGCAGGTTCCGGGTTGGTGTTCGTTGTCGGTGGGTTTTACGTTTATAAAACACCAGAATATTAGGCGGCAATTCATTCGCGTGCTGATTCAGACATCGCCGGCTGGATCGAACCCCAGCCTGTAGATAGATTTTCAAATTGTTCTATTGCTGTTTTTAAATCTAATGATTGGAGTATGCGTATTGATAGCATTCATCCTAAGCGACCTTTGATTAAGATATGGCAAACTCCCGAAGTTGATTACAGACTTCGGGAGTTTGTGATTTATCGGAACGGGCGGATTTGAACCGCCATGTTGCGCTTATTCTGCCGTCAATCAGCACATGTTACAGAC
>JAUXFR010000256.1 GCA_030622805.1 Anaerolineae bacterium
ATCGTTCTCCACCCCATACCATTCCAACGCCAGAGTTTTGAGTTTTTCGGTGTCGTCCTCTCGCGTGGCGTTATATGCCGAGCAATCCGTGCAGGTCAGTCCATAGTAGGCGATTATTTGTTCTGTCATAACACACCCTCCCAATCGTGTTTGATATTGTAGCTACAATTGTAACACAAATGTTCTAATTATTGGCTGATGACATAAATAATTTACGGCACCCAGATTACAGTCGCTCTCACATCGTTCGCACACACGGCGAGGACGCCGGCTTGATCGGGGGGTGACATCTGGCGAGTAGGCCGGTTTGATCAGGGGCACCTACTGTCTACCTATTCATCTTCAAGGAGACGGTAACATTTATTCTAACGATGAAAAAAATTTAATCTATTCGCGCTCTTGCATCAAATTCCGAATTTCAGTCAACAACTTCACTTCCGGCGTAGTTTCAGGTGGTGGTTGTGTTTCATCTACCTGCTCCCTTCGGAGCCGATTATAACCACGCACCACCAGAAACATGGCAAAACCAATGATTATGAAGTTGACAACGGCCTCCAGGAAGCTGCCGTACAGAATTTTCGCTTCCCCAACTTGTATTGTGAGACCGGAGAAATCCAAACCTCCCAGAATGATGCCGATTATAGGCATGAAAATGTCATCCACAATCGAATTAACGATCCCAGTAAATGCAGCACCAAGGATAACTGCAACAGCAAGATCAACTACATTACCGCGTTGCAAGAACTCACGAAATTCGTTCAACATTGATGTTCTCCTGAATCAATAAATTAATACCTGCGAGGATTACTTAAAGTTACGCTGTCAAATAAATCGTCCTGACAATCGCAACAAGTTGTTTTACATTCCAAACCCTTGCAAGGCTGCTCTGAGGCAATCCGTCTCTTTATTCGTCGCTAGAGCACGAACCTCACCAGTATGGCATTCAGAATCAACCCGAGCAGATAAAGCACGCCAAACTGCCGGTTGTGGTAAAAAGCGCCTGCGACGAAACAGTTCGGCCACACGTCCGGGAAGTCTGGCGGCTTTTCGGCTGGCTTTGGGGTGCGGAACATTGGCAGCACCTTGAAAAAACCATACAAAGCCAGGAACACGATCAGCATTACGATCGTAAAATAATTTATCATCACCAAATAAACAGTCAGCAGGTACTGAAGCGCCCACATAGCGATCACGCAGTAGCGCGACGCACGTTCGCCCAGCAGCACCGGTAGGGTGCGGATTCCCTTTTCTTCATCCATGTCCAACTTGTCAATATGCTTACCGAAGATCACACTGGTGACACCCAGCGCGTATGGCAAACTGGCGACAAGCACAATCCAATCCCACTCGCCGGTTATCCCATAATAGCCACCGCCAATCATCAAAGGACCCCAGACGATCAAAACTGCCAACTCCCCGAGAGCAATATACTTGAGCGGGAATGTATAAAAAAGTACAAACACCGCGCCCAAAGCCATAAACAGCAGCGTATAACCGCCTCGATAGAATATCAGTATCACCCCGCATGCCAGCGCGACGATACCGGTCACGATCGCATAGCGCAGCAGTTCGCGCTTCGTCATCAGTCCATGCACCAGCGGCTGCGGTCCGTACTGCGCCCGGTAGTAGTTGTCCTCGTCCACGCCACGGACGTAATCCGTATAGTCGTTTAACAGGTTGTTGGTCGCGTGCGCCATGATCAATCCGATCGTTACGAGCAGCCACAACCAGACGTTGAACCTGTCATCCTGGAAAGCCAGGATCCCGGCGATCGCTGCGGACAGGAAGGTCATTATCAGCACCGCCGCGCGTGTGGAAATCAACCATTTCGAGATCACATCCAACCGATCCCACTCTTCCTTGCTGATCTTGGGGATAACCTGCAAGGCTTTTCCCCACATCGAGAAGTTCATCTCACCCTCCGAAAATGTCTGAAAGATCTAGCCACCCGACAGTTTAATTTAGTACACGGATGAACACAGAATAATCCGGATATTTTGGTGAAGTAATAAAAAAATCCATTAAAATCAGTGTTTATCCGTGTCCCAAAAAGAATTTTTTCCAAAGTGTCAGGTAGGCAGTGAAAGACAAATCGTACGTTATCTCCAAGCAGGTCGGGATGCTTTCCCGCCGTACCTAATGGCAGGTATGGAAACCTGCCCCACTTCTTACACGATTTTGATAGATGCCCGGTACAGAGCACGCTGGTAGGCATCACCTTCCAGCGAGAGGCTATCGCAGCCAGACTGTAGCAACGATTTTATCAACGGCTCAAGCTGCTTTCCGTAATGCGCCATGCATTCCACAGGCTGGACGCCGGGCCAGGAGTAGCAGCTCACTGCTGTGCGGCGGTGCAGCGTTGGGACGCCATTGGGTACAGTCTGGTCCCAGAGTGGGTCATCGGTCTGGAAGACATAGTGATCGAGGCTGCCGTGCGGCATACCTTCGATGCCCTTCACACCACCGGGAGGCTCCGCCCAATCATAGGGATCGACTGTCAGGTCGAGCAGCACGGCGTGTTTGGGCATCACACCGATCCAGGAATTGGGAATGATATGCAGGCTGGGATCGGGACGCTGGGTAGCATCGACAAGCATATCGCTCTCCGACAGCAGGTCGAGCATGATCTCTTCAAATCCCGTCGTGTCGTAATCAACCACACGCACCTGCACACCGGGTATCCCCCTGGATGCCATCCTCTGCCAGCGTTCAACATCCGCATAACGGATCGCTGCCGGTACGACCTGCATCCCTACCGCGCCTGAGCCCAGTAAAGTCACGCAAATTGGTCCCCGGTCGACACTTTCAAATCCGGGTTCTGGGTAGTCCGACTCCAGTTCAGCATAGGCTGCTTCAAGACCATTCCAGGCAACCGCTCGCATGTTTTCAACCAGTCTGCGTCCTTCATCGCCTGTGATCGAATCCAGAGAAATGGCGTTCACACCCAGAGAGCGGATAAATTCAGTCCGCTGGGGGTTCGTGGCGTAGTGCAGCATGGATAC
>JAUXFR010000078.1 GCA_030622805.1 Anaerolineae bacterium
CCCTGTGCCATCCACTGGATTACCTGCGATGGATGCTTGGAGATGTGCAAGCCTTATGGGCTTTTACAGGGCAGATCAGTGACCTAAAGCTTGTTGTGGAAGATAGCGCTGAAATTGGGCTCAGATTTCAAAATGGTGTTATCGGGCGCATCCATCTGGATTATTACCAGCGACCTAATACCCATAAACTAGAGATCATCGGAACCCAGGGTTCGCTCACCTGGAATAACGCTGATGGTGCAGCGGAACTTTATATAGTCGAATCTGGAAATTGGGAAACTTATGAATCACCATCAGACTTCGAACGCAACCAGATGTTTTTAGATCAGATGCGTCACTTCCTAGATGTAATTACTGGAAAGACTTCACCTTGCTGTACGCTTGATGATGGCGTGCGTGCTCTGGAGCTGGCGCTTGCAGTTAAACAATCCCAAAATATGGGTCAGCTCATTCAATTCGCACCACCATCGTGATGAGCTTCTTGTGCTTGGAATCATTCTAATCAGAGGGTTTGTCCAGGCATTCGCCGGTGCACAATTCCACAATATCCCAACGGATGTTCGGTGAATCTTTTCGTAAAGAAAAATAGTATTCACCACCAGCACCTCCAACAACATAATCTACCAGTATATACTTCTGTGCTGGTTTCGATTCTCCCCATAATTCAACAACTATATCAGGTTTTAGTTCACCGATAGAATAATCATAATCCCACTTCATATGACCCGGACGGAATTTCTCCAGATCAGTAAAGCTCGAATTGACAAAGGCTGGTAATTGTGCAATCCAAGAATCATTTTTGCCAAGCATGTCGATGGCTGGTCGCTCCGTGAAATAAGGTACCGTCCCTGCCGCAACAACGGCAATTCTGGCTTCTGGGTGTGTAATTTTCTCGATATCTCTAGCAATTTGAACATAATAATTGCTGCCAACTGTGAACATTGGCTGGCGCAGCAACAGCCAGCGCTCCAGAGATTTGATATTTCCCTGCAGAAAGTTGAAGCTAATCATTGCGATCACAACAAAAATCACCAAAACCAGATTGCCCCACATCCTCGTTCCCTCTGGTTTAGCCTTGAGTCTGTTAAACAGCGACTGGATCAACATATATGCCGCATAGGTAAATAATATAAAAAACAGTGGAATGATTACAGCAATATAGCGGTTGCTGCCGCCGCGATGTTCCCAGGCATCCCCTCCGACATAGACACTGTAAGCAACCTGACCAAGCACAAGGGCAAACAATATCAAAACCTGGCGGTTACGACGAAAGAAAAGAAGCGTAAGGGGCAGCAAACAGAGCAACCAGTTTGAGTCCCACACGAATGTGAATAGCGCATATAAACCCCGGGCAATCCGCAAGTGTACAGGATAGCCTGTCACTTTCAAATAGTAAGTGTTTGGCAAGATATCGCCATAATAAACCAGTCGAAACAGTGTCTGGCCTCCCAAAGACAAGATAAACAGACCCAAACCCCAAACCAGATGTTTTCTACGGTTTGATGTGTCAGCAAAAACCATAAAAATGAGCCCAATCAGATATGGAACCGCCATATCCACCCGCACAAGCATCCCAATGCCCAGCAGAATGTAAGGCCAGACAGAAAAACGACCCTGACGAAGAATACGCAACAACCAATATACACTGGCGCAGACCAATAGGACCAGGAGGCTTACTTCCATCCCTAATAAGGCCCAATTATTCAGAGGTTGGTAGAAAGCTGTTAGCACTACTGACAGAAGTCCTACTAGCTCACTGCCCGATAAATCCAACGCAATTTTTCGTACAAAAAACAGGCTCAAAATGATGAACAATGCCCCACTGGTCTGAACAAGCAGACTGATTTTAGAATCATCCACGGGTGCAATATGCAACGCAGCCATCCAGACGACCCATAGCGGGTTGGAATATCCCTCTACGCGTTCTTCTCCAACGTTCCAGACCAGACCATATCCGTCAACCAGGTTTTTTGCATAGCGCATTGAGATCATCGCATCATCAAACAGTACAAAGTAGCGCTCATTTCCAACGACAAAACTGGATCGAAAAATGAAGATCGCGGCATAAACTGCATATGCCAGCAATATTAATAGAAACACTAGATTGGACTTTTTTGAAGAGCTCATTTCACTTCTCTCGATTATAATTACCCTTCGTATCTATGTAAACCATTATACACCTCACGATCACCCATGATCGTAGATATTTTAGGAGTAGGATTTATGACTGAAACAGACGTACAAAAAATAATCTCACCATACGGCAACAAATTGATCAACCTGATGATCGAAGGAGAGGCGCGTCAGGAGCTCCTGGCGCGATCCAGCCGCCTGCCTTCTGTTCAAATTTCTGCACGTTCTATGTGTGACCTGGAGTTATTGGCAACAGGCGCATTTTCACCGCTGGATCGCTTTATGGGAAAAGCCGATTACGAACGTGTACTCACCGAGATGCGCCTGACCGATGGAACCCTGTTCCCAATACCGATCGCACTCCCAGTCGATGAGGACGCATTGCCCAGCTGGGGTGAACAGATCACTCTCAGCGATGCACGCAACAACACGATCGCCGTGATGCAGATTGAAGAGGTGTACCAATGGGATCTGCAGCGCGAAGCCCGGCTTGTGCTGGGGACAACCGATCCTCGCCACCCATTGATCTCCGAGATGGGACAGTGGGGCAAGGTATACGTATCTGGTGAACTGAAAGTGATCGATCTACCCAGAAACCACGACTTTAAAGATCTCCGTCTCACACCTGCTGAGGTGAGATCAAAACTGGAGATGATGGGCAACGAAAACGTGGTCGCTTTTCAGACACGCAACCCGATGCACCGCATCCACGAAGAGCTAACAAGGCGCGCAGCCGATGATGTGAATGGCAGCCTGCTCATCCATCCTGTAGTAGGTATGACCAAGCCCGGTGACGTCGATCATTACACACGCGTGCGGGTGTATCGTGCGCTTGTAGAAAACTACTACGATCCAAATCGCACACTGCTCAGTCTGCTGCCATTAGCGATGCGTATGGCTGGTCCCCGTGAGGCTTTGTGGCACGCCATTATCCGACGCAACCACGGTGCAAACTATTTCATCATCGGACGCGATCATGCTGGACCTGGTAACGACAGTCACGATCGACCCTTCTATGGCCCATACGAAGCACAAATGATGCTGGCCCAGTACGGCGAAGAGCTTGGTGTAAAGCCAATTGAGTTCAAAGCACTGGTGTATCTGGCAGATGATGATCGCTATGAAGAGGTGGATAAGGTATCCCCGGATGTCAGAACCTTTACCATCTCGGGTACCCAGGTGCGGGAAGATTATTTAGCCAAGGGTAAAACGCTGCCCGAATGGTTCACACGCAAGGAAACGGCGCAAATCCTGCAAAAGATGTATCCACCCCGGCATGAACAGGGGGTCTGCATCTGGTTCACGGGGCTCAGCGGTTCTGGCAAATCGACTACAGCGGAGGTGCTAACTTCCCTGCTGCTTGAACATGGTAAACAGGTAACTATCCTGGATGGCGATGTCGTCCGTACGCATCTTTCCAAGGGATTAGGTTTCTCACCAGAAGATCGCGACACCAACATCCTGCGCATCGGATTCGTAGCCAGCGAAATCGCCCGACACGGAGGTACCATAATATGTGCGGCAATCAGCCCATATCGGTCGACTCGCAACGAGGTCCGCAATATGGTCGGAGACGGACGCTTCATCGAGGTGTTCGTCGATACACCGATTGATGTCTGCGAGGACCGCGATGTTAAAGGACTGTACGCACGTGCCCGGAGAGGGCAGATCACAGGATTCA
The DNA here is from genome assembly GCA_030622805.1 of Anaerolineae bacterium. Taxonomy (GTDB): domain Bacteria; phylum Chloroflexota; class Anaerolineae; order Anaerolineales; family UBA4823; genus JAUXFR01. The sequence goes on from JAUXFR010000078.1 coordinate 3,815, forward strand.
CCGGCGTGGATGACCCTTACGAGGAACCAATGACCGCTGAAATCACACTCAATACGGTCGCCAACTCAGCCGAAGAAAATGCCTATAAGATCATACAATATCTGGAAGATTGCGGCTTCCTGGTACCTCTAACAAATGACAACCATGTTGAAGAAGAAGATACACAGCCAGAGCTGGAGACTGAAGGATAAAAACAGATCGAGGGTCAGAACGAAGCTAATTCATGAATTCAAATGATATGCCTTCCCTTTTTCAACTGACAGACAGAGTCGCTGTTGTAACCGGCGGCGGCGGTTTGCTGGGCGCTGAATTCTGCCACACATTGGTGGAAGCTGGCGCGCAAGTGATGGTGGCTGATATCGATACACCCGCTGCTGAGTCTACCGCGACCAACCTGATCCAGTCTGGCTACGACGCTATGGCTGTACATACGGACGTCACTTCCCCCGAATCAGTGAACCGTATGGTTAATGTCACATTGGAGACATACAATCGCCTGGATATCCTGGTCAACAGCGCAGCACTGGATCCAAAGTTTGATCCACGGCACGTTCATACTGAGCATCTTGAAGCCGCAAGGGGCGCCTTCGAATCGTACCCGCTGCATGCCTGGCAGCAGGCGCTGAACGTTAACCTTACCGGTACTTTTTTATGCTGCCAGGCGGCTGTTCGCCCCATGCTGGATCAGGGAAGAGGCATTATCATCAACCTGTCCTCGATCTACGGGCTGGTTGCCCCTGACCAACGTCTGTACCAACGATCTGGTCAACCGCCCAGTTATAAACCAGTATACTATCCGGTTACAAAATCTGGCATACTGGGTTTAACCCGCTACCTGGCAGCCTACTATGCGGGCAAAAACATCCGTGTCAACGTTCTGTCACCGGGGGGCGTCTACAATGGACATGATGAAGAATTCGTCAAAGCGTACGCTGCCCGCACGGTTCTCGGCAGGATGGCGGAAAAAGACGAAATGAACGGCGCCTTACTCTTCCTGTCTTCGGATGCTTCGGCATATATGACCGGCGCAAACCTGGTCATCGATGGGGGTTGGACGAGCTGGTAGAAGACAATATGGAAGTCCTAGCACTTATCCCAGCACGCGGCGGCTCAAAAAGTATCCCTCGCAAAAACATCCGGTCGTTCGCAGGTCAGCCTTTGATCGTTTACAGTGTTGCCTGCGCGTTGAGCGCAGAGATGATCACACGTGTGATCGTCTCAACAGACGATGAAGAGATCGTTGAGATCGCTCAGCAACACGGGGCAGAAGTTCCATTTCTGCGCCCACCAGAACTAGCTCAGGACGACACGCCAGACCTGCCTGTCTTTTTGCATGCATTGCAGTGGCTGTCTGATCAGGAAAATTACAGACCCGATATCGTGGTCCAATTGCGTCCAACCTCACCGCTGCGACGCGTGACTCATATCAATCATGCAGTACTCCGGCTGTTGGATCATCCCGAAGCAGATTCTGTTCGCACCGTTTGTGTACCATTCCAGAACCCTTTCAAGATGTGGCGTATCAATGCTGAAGGTCTTATGCAGCCTCTGATGGAGACAGATTTTTCAGAACCCTACAACCAGCCAAGACAACTCCTACCAGAAGTTTACTGGCAAACTGGATATGTAGATGCGGCGTGGTCAGAGACCATCCATAAACAAGAATCAATGACCGGAAGACGTATTCTGCCTTTGATCATCGACCCGAGTGAATGGATTGACATTGACTCTCCTGATGATTGGCATAGAGCAGAACGGATGCTTGAAAGCGGTGAAATTTCACTGGACGAGTTGGGTTTCGAAGTAAATATTGAGTAAGCGATTTATCCTTCACTTATAAAGAAATGAGAAGTACCCCAAGTTAACCAAGAAAACCGACTGTCAGTATAAGTGTATGTTGACCACGGAGGTATTATGCCTGAGATAAAAATCGGCGACCGCATCATCGGTGACGGTCACCCAACTTATATTATTGCAGAAATCGGCGTCAATCACAACGGGCTTTTAGACCTGGCTATTAAATTGATTGACGTGGCTGTTGAAGCCGGTGCAGACGCGGTCAAGTTCCAGAAAAGGAAACTGGATCATCTGTACAGCAAGAAATACCTGGAAAATGCCAACGTTGGTGAAAAAACGCTCCGCTATATGCTGCCCATCCTGCAGAAGGTTGAACTTGCAGACGAAGCCTACTTCCAGATTGTAGAGCACTGTAAGAAACGAGGCATCACTTTCATGGGATCGGCATTTGATCCCGAAAGCGCTGATTTCCTGGACGAGCTCGGTGTTCCGGTATATAAAGTCGCTTCTGCCGACCTGACCAATCTGCCGCTTCTGGATCATCTGGTAAACAAAGGCAAGCCTCTGATCCTTTCTACCGGCATGTCCCGCATGGAAGAGGTAGAATTTACTGTTGCCTTTCTCAAGGATCGCAGCACCGAATTTGCGCTGCTGCACTGCAACAGCACCTATCCGGCAGCTTTCGAAGACATCAACCTGCGTTTCATGGAACAACTGAAGCATTTCGACGTGCCGGTTGGGTATTCCGGTCATGAGCGTGGTATCGCGGTCTCCACCGTCGCGTCTGCGCTGGGTGCGAGTATCGTTGAGCGCCACATCACGCTGGACCGGACCATGGACGGGCCAGACCACGCTGCAAGCCTGGAACCACATGGCTTTGCAAAAATGGTGCGCGACATTCAGCAGGTGACCGTAGCGCTCGGAACGGGTCAGGAGAAATTTTTCTCCCGGGGTGAGATACTCAATCGAGAAGTATTGGGCAAGAGTCTGGTTGCAGAACGTCGAATCGAACCTGGGGAAATCATTACACCCGAATTGGTGTCTGTCAAAGGCCCAGCGCTGGGACTTTCTCCCCAGCGCTTCACAGAATTGGTTGGTCGTGTTGCAGAGCGAGTCATCGAAGAGGACGAACCATTCCTGGACCGTGATTTGGGGATCGAGATCAAATTGGATGTAAATAAGATCCTGCCCATGGAGTTCGGATTCACAGTGCGCTTCCGCGATTATGACGAGCTGTTGGAATACCAACCGCACATGCTGGAATACC
>JAUXFR010000156.1 GCA_030622805.1 Anaerolineae bacterium
CATGCCGGTGCTGGTGGAGCGTATCGTCTACTACTACGATGAAGTACAGTATCTGTATGTCAGCGCTCAAATGGCTGCAGGTTACACGATCATTGTTTCCTTCATTGTCTCATTGGCCGCGATAGCTTATCTGTTTGTCTCCGGAGCTTTTAAATCGGATGAAGCGGAGGCAAAATTATGAACAGGCGTACATCGAGATATCTCAATAAGGCCGGTAGGAATACTATTTTATACATATTTATTGTTGGCTTATTGTTCATCATTCTGTCACCGGTATTTTTCGTTGTTTCATTGTCTTTCCTTTCCACAAGAGAGGCATATCAGTTCCCCCTGCCCCTGTTGCCCGAGCTGGTTACGGAATTTAAATTGGAGGGCGGAGAGAAAGGCTATCTGGTCAGTGTTTACGACCAGTTTGATGGAGAGTATCAAACCGTTCAGGACACGGATGACACTAAAAAGCTATCAGTTTATTTTAAAAGCCAATTGAGCGTTTATATGTCCGAGGAGGAAATTGAAGGGTATATCGCGGAGTATGAACAAACCGGAGAACCAGTGTTTTTTACGGGTTCCAAAAATCTAATCCATAACTACAACACATTTTTCCGGATAACACGCGATGCCGGTCCAGCGTTTATCAGGAGCATCCAGATTGCACTGATGACGATCGCCATCTCTCTGGTGATCGGTGGTATGGCTGGGTACTCTTTCGCCAGGTACTTTTTCAGGGGACGGGATGCATTGAAATTCAGTGTTCTGTTCGTGCGCATGTTTCCTGGGGTTGCCATTGCTATTCCCATGGTGATTATCCTCGTGGACCTGGGATTCTATGATCAACCAATTGGTCTTGCGCTGGTGTATTCAGTGGGCGCGATCGCGTTAACGATCTGGATCACAGCCAGTATATTTATGGGTATACCAACTTCAATCGAGGAAGCAGCGGAGGTCTTCGGTGCTACTAAAACCAGAGCATTCATCCGAATCACGCTTCCGTTAGCCCTTCCCGGACTTGCTGCTGCTGCTATGTACGCATTTCTTGGTGCATGGAACGAAACTGTGGCAGCGCTCATCCTGACCCAATTCAACCCGACATTCTCGGTCGTTGTGTACCAGTCCCTGCTCGGATCGGTCGGGCAGGTCAACCTGGCTGCAGCAGGTGGTATCGTCATGGCGATTCCAGCAGTTATCTTTACTTTCCTTATCCGAAGATACATCAATCAAATGTGGGGCGGGATTACATTTTAGGAGCTTAATTATGGCAACCTTAACTTTTGAAAATGTCACTAAATGGTTTGGTAAAGTCGTTGCGGTAAATGATTTTAGCCTGGTGGTAGAGGACAGTGAATTCCTTGTATTGCTGGGACCTTCCGGCTGTGGAAAGACTACAGCTATGAGGATGGTCGCAGGGCTTGAGGAAGTGACTACCGGATATATCTACATCGACAAGAAAGATATTACCGACTTGCCGCCAAGAAAACGTAACGTCAGTATGGTCTTCCAGAACTACGCCGTCTGGCCGCACATGACCGTCTATGAGAACATTGCTTACCCGCTGAGGCTAAAAAAAGTTCCCCGATCTGAAATTGAGGCCAAGGTTGAGGAAGTCGCCAGATTGGTTAAGATCGATCCTTTGTTGCAGCGCTTCCCATCACAGCTCTCTGGTGGACAGCAGCAGCGCGTGGCGGTTGCCAGAGCAATCGCGGTGGAACCAAAAATATTTGTAATGGACGAGCCTCTCTCAAATCTGGACGCCAAGTTGCGCGGTTCGATGCGCACCGAGCTGAAAGCTATTCATATCCAGACAGGTGCAACAACTGTGTTCGTCACCCACGACCAATCCGAAGCAATGAGTATGGCGGATCGGATCGTTGTGATGAAGGATGGCGAGGTGGTCCAGGTTGGCTCGCCAGATGATGTATATGATCGATCCGCAAGTGTATTTGTAGCCGATTTTATCGGTACACCTCCAACAAATTTTCTGAATGTCAACTTAAATAGAGAAAATGGGACGGTTAATCTTGTCAATCCGCACTTCAAGCTTACTCTTGAAGACAAATGCGCCCAAATTCTGAAGGATTATTACAAAGAAAAGCTGATTCTTGGTATCAGACCAGAAAACATAATTCTTGTCCCTGAGGGTCTGGCATTATTCACTTCGGATTGCCTGGTTTCTGAACCACAAGGCTCACACCAGGTTATTGCTGTGGAGTTAGATGAAAGATACATCAAGGTTGTCGCGCCTTCCCAGCCTAAGATTAATCCTGGAGATATTATCCATCTCAACTTCAAGCAGGAAACCTTACACTACTTCGATCCCGATACAGAATTGAGTGTAGGTCATGCTTGTGAAGATGACTGATTTTGATACATTATCTTCCAGACGGGGTTTGACACGAATTATACAGAAATTTGGGAAGCTGGTGCAGTGAAAACTGCGCCGCTTTTCATATACCATATCATTCAACGGAAAAACTGAGTATTCATTGATATGCTCCACCAGATTCGATTCACATCCCAAAAGATCGCCAAATTCATTGAATTGATCGAGCACCTTTATTATCGTCGCCGCACATCTCTAGAGCCCTTCCACTACAAAACGTTGAATAATATACCCTCGTCTCTTCATATGCAGGTTGTGAATGATGAATCCGGTTGGAACGAGGTTCCACCGAACCGGTATTGGGGTGAGGCGAATGTGGATTTTGTTATGCGCGGTGAGTTTCAAATACCAGCAGAATGGGGTTCGGAAGACCCCACCGCTCTTTTCCTACCCATTGGAAAAGCCGGAAATTTCAGCCATCCTGAGGCGTTGGTTTACATCGACGATGAACCTTACGCCGCCTGCGACCGGCACCACCAGGAAATTCTACTGCGCACGGGTTTGAATGATGGCGCTGTGCATCGACTGGTATTACACGGTTGGACAGGCTCGCAGACTGGCGGCGGGGAGATTGCGCTGCGCATGGGTCAACCCGAGCTGGTTCAGATCCACCAGCCGACGCGCGACTTCATCGCCCTGGCTCGGGTAGCTCTTGGGATCGCGGAGGAACTGACAGGAGATAATCCCACGCGCGCTCATCTTCTGACCGCACTGGACCAGGCATTTAAATTGCTCGATACCCGTGAACCATTCGGCAAAAACTTTTACGCAAGTGTTGGTGAGGCGGCTGGTGTGCTGCAGCAGGGTATCGAAGCAGCCGGTCCTACCCTGGATGTCGACATCACCGCGGTGGGTCATGCTCACATCGACCTGGCCTGGTTATGGACGCTGGCGCAGACGCGCCGCAAGGCTGGGCGCACGTTTCATAACGTGCTGCGATTGATGGAACAGTTCCCAGACTACCGCTTCGTGCAAAGTCAGGCTCAGCTCTATGAGTACGTGCGCCAAGATTACCCAGAGTTGTTCCAGGCGATCTCGCAAAAGATCGAAGACGGGCACTGGGAAGCGATCGGTGGTATGTGGGTGGAAGCGGACTGCAACATATCCGGAGGGGAAGCTCTGGCGCGCCAGTTCCTGCTGGGGCACCAATTTTTTAAGCAGTATTTCGGCGCAGGATCCTATACCCCGGTGCTCTGGCTGCCAGACGTCTTTGGATTTCCCTGGAGCCTGCCGCAGCTCGCTAAAGAGGCTGGCATACAGTATTTCTTCTCCATAAAGTTGGGTTGGAGTCAATACAATCGTTTTCCTTACGATTCGTTCTTGTGGCAGGGCATCGATGGAACGCGTCTGCTGACCCACTTCAGCACAACCATCGAAAAGGGCGCCTCCCACGCCAGCACTTACAACGCCAAGGCAACTCCCTACGAGGCGCTTAGCACCTGGCGTAATTTCCAGCAGAAGGATTGGGGGGCACCTGGACAAACACCTCCATTGCTGATGGTTTACGGACACGGTGATGGTGGTGGGGGTCCAACATATGAAATGCTGGAGAACATACGCCTGATGGGCAATTTCCCCGCCACTCCCAGGGTAACCCCTGGCAGGGTGGGCGACTTTTTTAAGAAATTGGAAGGTGACATGGGGGAAGTCCTTCCTGTATGGAACGGCGAACTGTATCTGGAATACCATCGCGGCACCTACACAAGCCAGGCGCGCAGCAAGCGCGCCAACCGAAAGAGCGAGTTCAGCCTGCACGATGCGGAGTTCCTGGCAGTCTATGCAATGACGCTGGATAAACATTATCTCTACCCACATGAAATGCTGCACCGCGCCTGGGAGCTGCTCTGCCTGAACCAGTTCCACGATATATTACCCGGGACCAGCATTGGTGATGTGTATGAGGATTCGCTGAACCAATACAGGGAGGTATTCAATCTCGGGCGCCAGGTTCGCGATGAAGCACTGTTGACCATCTCACAGCACCTGGGCGGTGACCTGCTGGTGGTAAATCCCTCTTCCTTCGATCGCAGTGACCTTGTAGTACATGATGGAGTACTCCCGCCTGGTGTGGGTTTGCAGCGTGCGGATGGACACAAGGTTGCTGTTCAAAACGTCGAGGGTGGGCTTGTGCTGGATGTGGGGACATTACCTCCGTACAGTGTTGAACCTTTGAAGTTTGTTGAAGTGCCGATAAAACCAGAAACCCCTTTGGAGACTGGTGGAGTGCTGCATGTCAGTGTGCGGCACCTGGAGAATGA
>JAUXFR010000226.1 GCA_030622805.1 Anaerolineae bacterium
AAGTGTTCCGTTCCACGTGTCACATCTCAGGTGATGTTGTGTCAAGTATCAGGTTCCACAACCCAAGCATTTAGTAGACCGGCATCCCCATGCCGGGGAGGATGGGAATAGTGAATTGGGATTGGTTGGTAATGAAAGATGTATCTGTAAAGGGAGAGATGATTTACTTGATAGATAGTTGAACCGGCGGTTAAAACCACAGGGATAAATTGCTTGGATCTGAGTCCACGAAGGTGGACTTTGTGGCTTTTATAGCCGTGACCATGTCCTGAGTGAGCGAAGGATCAGTCACCGAAATTAATCATTGACCTTTGACAGAGCACTCGTAGTCAGTATTCAGTTGTCAGGTGCTAACGGGAGAACTTCGGCTTTTTTTTACGCTCTAACGAAGTAGGCGCAGTTCATTGGCCCGGGCTATGGCCCGGGTGCGGCTGTGCACGTCCAGCTTGCTGTAGATGTGATTGATGTGGCGCTTAACTGTGCCGGGAGCGATCACCAACTCATCTGCAATCTCACGGTTCGACAGACCAGCGGCGATCAACCCGAGCACCTGCAGCTCGCGTTCGCTTAATGGGTCAGTCAGCGGCTGTTGTGGGACTACCAGGTCCTCTTCCGCGCTCCCAACATACGCCAGAAGCTGGTCCACGAACGTTGGGGCAGTTTCCCGCAGCGAAGGTATGACCGAGAACACCATCATGGCATCGTCAAGGAAGGCGCGGTAGAATTTCTGCGGAGCGGCGATCTCCAGTGCGCGGGTCAGACGCTCTCTCGCGATCGTTTGGTTCCCCGAGAGGATCGCTGCTCTCGCCTGCAGGATATAAACGGTGATCACCCATCTGTAGAAGGCATGGTCCAGGCAGAAGCGCTCTAGACAAGCCAACCAGCGCCGCGCATCAGATAACCGTCCTGCATAGAGCAGAAAGCGCGCGTAAGCCAGCTGTTCTTCCAGGCGCAGGTACTGTGGTTCATCCTCGATTGACAGGTGTGAGCGCTTCGCCCAGCTCTCGGCGAAGGAAAGCTCAGCGCACTCCAGCCGGATATTTATCTCCAAAGCGGTCAGCCAAGTGGCATCCCCCAGCGTTTCCCCCACAGCCATGCGCTGCGCTTTTTTTAAGGTTTCCAGCGCACCCGCGTCGTTTCCGGAAGCGTGCTGCACTCCTGCCAGCACACCCAGCGCATGCGCCAACGGACCTGTGGATGGGACGCGTTTGCTGAGGGCAAGACCCTTCTCAAGCCAGGCGCGCGCCTCTTCCAACCGGTTTGCTTCATAGCACAGCTTGCCCAGCCATGTAAAGAGCACACTCGTCATGGCAGGTGGGTGGTCGACGCTGCCAGTAAATCTCTCAATCGCACCCTCACAGACAGCAAGCGCACCGTTTCGCTGGCCATGATAGAACAACGCTGATGTCAGGGAGGCTTCGATCAGGATGGCAAATATCTGGCTTTCAAGAAGGTTCCCGATCTTGCTGGCCTTCCGCAGGGTTGTGATTGCGTCCGTGATCCGGCAAGTGCGTTCCTGCGCTTCCGCCATTGCCCACAACGCCATCACACGCCAGTGTGGTTGGTCCTGCCCCAGGTTCTCGAGCGCTCCAGTTACATATCGCATGACCTCTTCATATTCATCGAGACCGATAGCGATAAATGCTCGTAAAAGCAGCAGTATGCCCCACTCCAGCCCTGGTTCCTTCTGCTTCCGGAGGCACACTTCGGCAGCTTCTGCGTATTCACGCGCCAGTGCCAGTTCGTTGGTTAATAACATCACCCAACCTTTGTAGGTGGCCAAAGTTGCGTCGCGGCGCACACGTTCTTCCGGCAGCAAATCCAGCCAGCCCTGGACGGTCATCACAGCGCCTGTGTGCATGGCCTGCTCTGCGGCGAGGCCTATCAGCCGCACAATATCCCCCGTATCCCCTGAAATGGCTGCATACTTTTGAGCATGACCGATCGCCTGGGGATATTGATGATGACTCTCGTACCAGCGCGCTGCCTTGCGATGCAGTTTCTTGAGGATTTTATCATCCAGTTTGTTCCGCAGTACCCCGGCAAACAACTGCCGGTAGCGGTACCATTCACGCTGGTTATCCAGCGCAACAAGGAAGAGATTCTCTACCTCCAACTGCTCCAGCAGCGCCTGGCTGTTTTTGCGTCCGGTCACAGCCTGGCAGAGCGGCGCGCTAAAGCTATTCAGGATCGAAGTCTGGTATAGAAAATTAATTACGGCTTTAGGCTGCTGCTCCAACACTTCAGTGATCAGGTAATCCTCAATAAAGCGATCGTCGCCAGAAAAGGAATTGATGAAAGATTCGGTGCTCTTACGATCGCGCTTATTGCGTAATGCCAGTGCGACCAACTGCAGACCGGTAATCCATCCTTCCGTGCGTTCTTCAAGTATCTGAACGTCATTTTGAGAAAGGGACAAACCCATCGTGTCTCTGAAGAATTCGACCGCCTCATCTATCGTAAACCTCAGGTCGTTGTCATTCAATTCGTTCACCTGGTCCCTGGCCCGCAGCCGCGGCAGTGGGAGGGGTGGTTGTTCGCGGGTACTGACGATAATGTGAATCGAACGGGGTGCGCTCTCCAACAAGTTCCCCACTATCCGGTGCACCGCATCCGCAGTGACGAGCTGGTAATCATCCAGAACCAGCACCAGCTGCGAACCCAGCGTTGTAAGGTCGTTAATCAACTGCTGAACCAGGCTTTCAAGGGGCGGCGTCCTTGGAGCGCTCAGCGCGTCCTGAATCGATTTCCCGATCTCCTGATCGGTCTTCTGAAAAGCAGCGATCAGGTAGCGCAGGAACTGGCTCGGGTCCCCGTCGCCCTCATCGCATGTCAGCCAGACAGCCGGCTGCCCCAGACCGCTAAGCCATCCGGCAAGCAGCGTGGTCTTTCCGTACCCTGGCGGGGCAGAGATCAGAGTAAGGGATCGGAACAGTCCCCTGTTTAATCGCTCGATCAAGCGCGGCCGCACCACCAGGTTCGGCCTCACCGGTGGTATGAGCAGTTTGGTCTGGATGAGAGATGATGCAGTCAAGGTAACTCCTTGATTGAAAGTATAACACCGGAGGAAAGGAGTGTTTAAGAGTAAGGTGACGAAGTGTCAGGTGATTATGTGTCACATGTAAGGTTCCAAGGTGGCAGTTCTACGTTACATGTTCCATGTTCTATGCGACTTGTAGGGTGGCATCCATATGCTGTTGCGGCAATACATCCCCGGCGTGCAGATTGGCGCGATCTGCTTAGATACCAGGTTTCAAGTGATTTGTTGCTATATTTCAGATTCCAGGTTCAATGGACGGCATTCCATGCTACCAGGTTCGATATGGGGTATGGAAAGTATCCTCTAGCGGATCGTTCTCAATGTAACTATTAGATTGTCAAACATGATTCTTCTATATCCAGCTGAAATAATCCGGCGGCTGAAACCACTGCAACAAACTACACAAAGTCGACCTGTGTCGACTTTCACCTGGATTTTAGTCCACGAAGGTGGACTTTGTGCCTTCTGTAGC
>JAUXFR010000195.1 GCA_030622805.1 Anaerolineae bacterium
ATCGCTGAAAAGCTGTTCCTCAAAACCTACGATCTCGAGCTGGAAATGGCAAACAACTACCGCATCTGGGCGTACCGTAAAGCAGCCTGGACGGTGGACGTGCACTCAGAAAACATCGCGGAGATATACAAGTCGCAAGGCGAAGCCGGTTTGCAGGCGCTGCCCAATATCGGCAAGAAGATGTCAGCAGAGATTATGCGTTGGCTCGAGGAAATGTAACTTTAGAGGAGGCAGACATGCGCTGCGGAATAGAAATCGTTCCATTTGGGGATTTCGCTGATCTACGCTTAATCACAAAGTTCGTCCAGCTTGCTGAAGAGGCGGGGTAGGATGGCTGGATCATCGGCACGGTGAACGAGAACAGTCAGATTACCAAAACTCCCGCACAACTAGCGGAAGAAGTCGCGTACATAAACGAGCACCGGGCAAGCCAGATGCCCTTCGATATCGCCATTGATGGTATCACTTCTAGAGCGGGAGACGCCGCCCGAGTGCGTGAATATGAAGACGCGGGCGCTACCTGGTACTTCGAGATCCTCTTCGGATTGCGAGGCAGTATGGACGAACTGCTCGCGCGTGTAGAAGCTGGACCCCCTCGTTAGGAATCCACGAATTCGCACGAATATTGTACAGCTATACTGAAAATATTTTAAACGCAATTATTCTGGAATTGACAACTGCAAGCAACGTGAGAAACAAGGTTCATGATTCGATTGTCCGCGAATAAGTTGACTGTCACTTGCGAAGTGACAGTCAACTTGACACTTAATCCTGAAGAGTAGCTATTTGGATTTAAAAAAGCCCCTGGATTTGATTCCTTTCAGGGGCTTTTTCGTAAGTTCAGTTAGGTTTAGTCAAACAATCAACTTTTACGGTTTCAGTCTCCTGGAACAGTCGCGTCTCCCTTCTTTTGCTGCTGGGTTGGTTTTTTACTGGCGTTGATGCTCCAGACTGCGGCGACTGCCAGCGCAGCCACAACCAGCCATCCCATCCATCCCAGGTCAGCATATTTAACAATAACGGGCGCAGCCAGCAAGGAAACCAGGTTGACCACCTTGATCATAGGATTCAGAGCAGGTCCTGCCGTATCCTTGAGCGGATCACCAACCGTATCACCTATCACCCCGGCTTTATGACGCTCGGATCCTTTACCGGTGTTGGCTTCCAGATCACGCGGTTCATCTTCAATGGTTTTCTTGGCATTATCCCAGGCGCCGCCGCTGTTGGACATGAATACCGCCAGCAGCTGTCCGCTCAAGATCACGCCCACCAGGAAACCACCCAATGCTTCAACGCCCAGCAGCAGACCGATCAAAAGCGGAAGTACAATAGAAATGGTAGCAAGTGGGATGAGTTCTTTCTGTGAAGACTGCGTGGTGATTCCAACCACACGTGCGTAATCCGGTGTTTTCGTTCCCTCCAGGATGCCGGGGATGCGGAACTGAGCCCGCACTTCTTCAACCACCAGAGAAGCGGCCCGACTGACAGCACGGATGGATAGGGAACTGAACAACCACGGCATCGCGCCACCTAATAAGACCCCGATGAAGACACCTGTATCTGAAACTCGGATAGCATCCATCTGCGGTATGCCCAGACTGGCTTGCATTCGCCCAACATCCGTGATAAACGAAGCAAACAGGCTTACCGCGGCGATCACCGCAGATGCGATAGCTATCCCCTTGGTAATCGCTTTGGTTGTGTTGCCGACCGCATCCAAATCTGCCATGATCTGTCGCGCATTGATGGTTTCTTCGTCTGTTTTATCGTGCCATGCCATCTCCCCGATACCGTTCGCGTTATCGGCGATTGGTCCAAACGAATCCATTGCGACATTATTTCCGGTATGACTCAACATACCAATACCGATCATGGCTACCCCGTACAGCACATAGATAGCGCCGTCCACTCGATACAACAACAAGGCGAGTATAAAAGAGATCGTAATGAATACCAGCGCCCAAACAGAAGACTCCATACCCACTGAAAGACCAGTCAGGATTGAAGTGGCAGGGCCGGTATCCATGGACTCAACGATCTCCTTGACTGGTTTGTGGCGGGTGGATGTGAAGTAGGAAGTGAGCGGATTGAACACCACCGCCAATCCAACACCGACCGCAGTAAGGGCTGCCAGCCGCCAATCACCTGCGTACAGTATCGCGACAATAAAGGACACCGTGACCGTAATGATACTGGAAACTTCGTAAGAGCGAAACATCGCTTCTTCGGCATCGTGAGCGCGCAGGAATTTGATCGGAAACTTCTCCCAGATCGGTACGGCAAACGTGCCGATAATCGAGCTGACCACGCCGATGCCGCGGATGATCAGCGGATAAACGATCCATTTCAGACTGTGTGTAGGATCGATGGCAATCAGCGCGATGCCCAGGATTAGAGCGGAAACGATCGTTACCTCATAACTCTCAAAAATATCCGCAGCCATGCCGGCACAATCCCCAACATTATCGCCAACCAGGTCTGCAATGGTGGCTGCGTTGCGCGGATCGTCCTCCGGGATGTCCTGCTCCACCTTGCCGACAAGATCAGCGCCGACATCCGCGGCTTTCGTAAAAATTCCACCGCCCACCCGCATGAATAAGGCCAGCAGGGTACCGCCAAAACCAAACCCTAATAAAGCCTCCGGCGCTGCTGTACCAAAAATAATGAAGATAACCGTTCCCCCCATCAGCCCCAATCCATCCGTCAGCATCCCGGTTACAGTACCGGAATAATAAGCAATCGACAGCGATTCATTAAAACCGCGTTTCGATGCAGCCGCAACGCGCACATTGGCCTGAATAGCCATACGCATTCCAAGCTGACCAACCAGCAAAGAGAACAACGCGCCAAGGATGAAGGCTCCCGTTCTGCCGAGACCGATAATGAGCTGCGTATTATTGGGGAATTCTTTCATCGCTTCCTGGCTTGGTGGGACCACATACACGCTGAGGAACATTACTATCGTAAGCAACCCAATTACTGGTAGGATGGTTTTCAACTGCCGCGCCAGGTAGCTATCCGCTCCAATACGGATTGCGTTCCAGATACGCTGCATCTCCTCGTCCCCTTTATCCTTCTTCATCACCCTGTTGCGTAGATACCAGGCATAGATCAGGCTGATAAACGCTGTGACAAGCACAAAAACAATTGCAAGCTGTTCAAAATCGTTCAGTCCGTGACTGGACAATCCCAGAATATCCATGTCTCCTCCTTTTTATATTGAATTGAGTTGAAGATGGTTCTTCAACTGATGCATCCTTTGATTAATGCCGTTCAACGATGTAACAAGATCCATGGTACGTAATGCTGATCGGAAAAGATATTCGGATAAAAATGTGGTTTTTCTAAAATCGTGTTTCTTGGATTCGTGGAAAGAATACTTATAGACGACCTCCCAAAGCTGCTGTCCATATTAGGTTCAGTGACATTAGGATGGCAGTAGATATTGTACTTCACCGTAAGATTATAAGAGCCATGATTAAGTGTAGCAATTATAGAAAATCACCAAATGCCTATGATTTATATCATATTATTAACGGGAATTAACACATTCTTTACGAAATTACCTGGTATCAACCTGTTTCAATACTCTTAGTGCCCGCAGTGTGACCCACTTGCTGGGCTGCCCCTTCTGCTCTACGTCGACCCAGGTCTTGCCATTGTATGTGTACTCCAGCTTCCAGCGTCCATGCGCGTCCTGCTTGCTGAGCAGCAATTGCACGGCTTTCTCCAGGCGCGGATCGTTCCCATAACCGAATGCTGTCAGCACCTCAAGATTCTGAAGCACATCGGTGATATACCCGATCGGGTAGCCGAATCGGAACCAGCTTCGACTGGGTTTTTCGCTGTAACCCATCGGATAATCCGCATCTGCAGGATCGCGGCTGAAAAGGAATTCAACACCCGCCTCGATGGCACGCTGCATGGAAGGTGTCTGACGTCCAACCGGCACCCTGCTCAGCGCCAGCATGGTCTTGATCGCGCCCCAGGCGCAGGGCA
>JAUXFR010000202.1 GCA_030622805.1 Anaerolineae bacterium
GTGAGCGTCTCATCGCCATGATTACCAACAACTTCGCGCTGTGCAACGGACGCTGGCCTACCCAGATCCTGGTCGCCACGCTGTTTATCGGGGCGCTCGTGCCGGCGTACGCTGCGGGCTTTGTTTCTGCAGCAGCTGTTGTGGCAATTGCGGTCCTGGGTATTATTTTAAGCTTCGCTGTGTCCTGGGGGCTTTCCAGGTCGGTTTTGCGTGGTGAGGTTTCTACATTCAGCCTTGAGTTACCGCCATACCGTCCCCCGCGCATTCTGCAGACTATTTATGTTTCCCTGATCGATCGCACGATCTTCGTGCTGTGGCGGGCGATCGTGTTCGCTGTGCCTGCCGGTGCTGTGATCTGGCTGATTTCCAACATAACTGTCGGCGGCTCCAGCCTGGCGGAATATATGGTAACTTTTCTAAACCCGCTTGGTATCTTGATCGGACTGAATGGTGTGATCATGCTTGCCTATATTGTAGCTATTCCAGCGAACGAGATCGTTATCCCCACGATATTGATGCTGACAGTGCTAATGGCGGGCGTTGGTAATTTAGGGGAAGGCGCAGGGGTGATGTTCGAGACGTCCAATGCGTCTACAGAATTGATCCTGACCTACGGCGGATGGACACTGCTGACAGCGATCAACCTGATGCTGTTCAGCTTGATCCACAACCCGTGCAGCACAACAATCTATACGATGTATAAGGAATCTGGCAGCAAGAAGTGGACAACAGTAGCGGCTTTGCTTCCACTGTTCATGGGCTTTATCGTGACATTCTTCGTAGCTCAGATATGGAGATTGGTCGAAAGTCTATTATAGGAGTGCAGATATGGAGACGCTGATCCGTGAAAGTCTCTCTCAGGCAACAGAGGATTATCTGAAGGCGATTTATGAATTAACTCGAGACCATAGCCGCGCCAGCACGAACCAGATCGCTGAAGCGCTGGATGTGACCCCGGCATCGGTGACCGGAATGATTAAGAAGCTGGCAGAGATGGATCCTCCCCTGGTGGATTATCAACGGCATCAGGGTGCCTTGCTGACAGATCAGGGTGAAAGAATTGCCCTTGAAATACTGCGTCATCATCGTTTGTTGGAAATGTACCTGCACGAGAAGCTAGGATATGCATGGGATGAAGTAGATGAAGAAGCCGAACGGCTGGAGCACTTCATCTCAGAAGCTTTTGAAGAACGTATCGCACAAGCCCTGGGAAATCCTTCCCACGATCCTCATGGGGATCCGATACCAACCAGGGATTTGCGAATGCCAGCCTCACCGACCCATGTGCTATATGAACTGCGACCTGGGAAAGTCGCCGTCGTTCACAGGGTTATGGATGACGATCCCAAGCTGCTGCGTTATTTGAGTGGGTTGGGGCTGGTTCCGCTGGCGCAAGTGTCTGTTTTGGCATATTCACCGTTTGATGAGAACCTGAGTCTGAGGATATCCGGGCGAGATGAGCCAATCGTCTTGGGACCCCGGATTACGCGCAAGATATATATTGAGGTGGAAGATGACTAAGATCGTGTCGGTTGTCAAACGCAGTGGGGCAGTCGTACCGTTCAATCAAGATCGGATCACCAACGCCATTTACAGGGCGGCGGTCTCTGTTGGCGGAAGGGACCGATCCACTGCTGAAGGACTCAGCCAGCAGGTGGTGCGGATACTGGAAGAAACAACGTCAATGGATCAAGTCCCGACCGTTGAGGATATTCAAGACATTGTCGAAAAGGTGTTGATTGAGAATGGACGAGCAACGGTCGCTAAGGCATACATCCTGTATCGCGATGAGCGTTCTCGGCGACGTCGAGAACGGGCGGTTCGTGCTTCAAGACCCTCGGAGAATATCCCATGGTCTAAGATGTGGCACGTATTGGATTGGGCTGTGTCTCATAATATCCACACCATTGAGGCGTACAACCAGCGCGTTGCCCAGGGGGGATTATCCGACATCATTGCGGTATCCGAAGCTACATACAGCGAAGATGTTGAGAATGCGGTCGAGGTGATCGCTGAGCGTCTATCAGAGATCAAGATAGTGATCGTCACTGGTACCTCTTCTTCCGGCAAGACTACTACAACCATCAAGTTGGGTGAGCGGCTTCTGAGAATGGGATACAGCTTGGTTACTTTGAATATGGACAATTATTTCTTCGATCTGGAACTGCACCCAAGGGACGAGTTCGGCGATTATGATTTTGAGACTCCCCAGGCGCTGGATATAACACTCATCAACCAGCACATGAAACAGTTGATCGACGGGCAGGAGGTGCTGACCCCATTTTATGATTTTAAAACTGGAATGCGGCATGATGAGCGTACGCCAATGAGGCTACGCTCTGATGAACTACTGTTGATTGACAGCCTGCATGCGTTGTATCCGGATATGATGGATGGAATCTCGGTGGACCAGCAGTTCAGGTTGTATCTCGAACCGCTGCTGCAAATGAAAGCTGGGGATAGAAATTACGTTCGCTGGACGGACATCCGTCTGATGCGCAGGATGTTACGGGACACAGCTTTCCGCGCTTATGAACCAGAAAAAACGTTGCTTCACTGGCACTACGTACGTGCGAGCGAATTACGAAATATTATTCCATATATCAATTCCACAGATTACATCGTGAACAGCGCTATGCCATACGAACTTTCAATCTATCGACCCAAGCTGCTTGACCTGTTTTCTCAATGGGTGAAGAAGTATCAGGATGACCCCTTGCGAGAGGATGCATATCAACGGGCCAGGCGAGTTCAGAAAGTGCTGAAAGCCGTGGTGCCGTTGGAAGACGATGCGGTGGTGCCGG
Organism: Anaerolineae bacterium; assembly: GCA_030622805.1. Classification (GTDB taxonomy): domain Bacteria; phylum Chloroflexota; class Anaerolineae; order Anaerolineales; family UBA4823; genus JAUXFR01. Next base: position 2,805 of record JAUXFR010000202.1, read on the forward strand.
ATAACTCGGTCTTGCGTGAATTTATCGGCGGCAGCTGTTATGAATATTAAAACAATATATTCCAGCTGTTGATAAGGAGATGTTTATGAATGAAAATACAGCAATATATACCAGGGGATTGTTGAAATCTTATGGTTCCGTCAAAGCCCTGCTCGGAGTTGACCTGAATGTGGATTGTGGAGAAATCTTCGGTTTTCTCGGTCCCAACGGCTCCGGGAAGACCACTACCATCCGCTGCTTGCTGGATCTGATCCGTACAGATGGGGGTGAGGTCAGGGTACTGGGGATTGATCCGCAGAAAGACCCGGTGGCTGTGCGCAGCCGGGTCGGTTATCTGCCCGGTGAGTTAGCACTGGAATCGAACTTCACAGTTAAGGGACAGCTCAGATACCTCAACCGTTTGCGGGGCAGGGTGGTAGATTGGGCTTACACACAGCAGATCGCAGAGCGTATTGAACTCGATCTGAAGATGCCCATCAAGAACCTCTCCAAAGGGAACAAACAGAAAGTGGGTGTTGTCCAGGCTTTAATGCACAAACCCGACCTGCTGATGCTGGACGAGCCCACATTTGGGCTGGACCCTCTGATGCAGCAGGAAGTGCTGCGCCTGGTTGCCGAGGCCAAACAGCGCGGTGCGACAATCTTTTTCTCCTCGCACATCTTGAGCGAAGTGCAGGAAATCGCCGATCGCGTGGCGATCATCCGCAAGGGCGTGGTGGTCGAAGTAGCAGAGACCAAGACGCTGATCAATCGCTCCCTGCGGCGGGCGAAGATACGCTTCAAGGAGCCGGTGGATGCCAGCGGATTGGCAGAACTGCCAGGTGTAACGATCATCTCTCAAGATGACGGCGTGAACGCAATGCTGCAGGTGGAGGGTGAGATGAACGGTCTGATCAAGGCGCTGGCTTCCTATCCGGTGAGCGATTTTGAGACCGACCGCCCCTCGCTGGAGGAGATTTTCCTGGCTTACTACGAGAGCGAAGATAAAGGTTCCTAACAGGAGAGAAAAAAA
>JAUXFR010000249.1 GCA_030622805.1 Anaerolineae bacterium
TGAGCCAGGCGCCGATCGCCCAGAGCAGCAGCAATCCCAGTACTGCGAAGAGCAGGTCTCTTCGTTTCACAGCAGATCCATTCGCGAACGCAGGTCACGGGTCAAATCAAGGCAGGCGTTTGAATTGCGGAACCCCGCCTGGTTGAACTCCGGATTGTCGACGATTTGCGGTGTTGTATTAGGCGGTTGTTCCAGGATGAGGATCTTCTGACCCAGGATGACGGCTTCTTCGATGGCGTGGGTGACGATCACCAGGGTGAGCTGCTGTTCCCCCCACAGCTCCAATGTCAGGTCCTGCAAGCTCTCGCGAGTGGGGGCATCCAGGGAGCCGAACGGTTCATCCATCAGCAGCAGGTCTGGATTGAGCGCCAGCGTGCGGGCGATGGCGGTGCGTTGGCGCTGCCCACCTGAGATCTGACCCGGGTATTTGGATTCAACAGCGGTCAGACGCAATCGTTCCAGCCAGGGGTCCACGTCTGTGGAAGGGTTGAAGTCGAGCGGAGTGTGTGTGCCGTCGGGACCGTAGAATGTGCGTACGCGCAGACCGAGGACGGCGTTCTGCCGCACTGTTGCCCAGGGCAGCAGCCCATACTCCTGCAAGATCAGGCCGGTCTGAGGGCGTGGGCGGATAAGCGGCTGCCCGTCGATGAGCAAATTTCCGGATATTGGGAAACGCAATCCCGCCAGCAGGTAGAGCAAGGTGCTTTTACCGCATCCAGAAGGTCCCAGCACCGCCCAGGCCTCGCCGCGCTTCACTTCCCAATCGAAACTCTGGAAGATTGGTGGGCAGTCAGGATAAGAATAGGACAGTGATTCCAATCGGATCATGTTGAATATTTACCACAGAGAACACGGAGCCCGCAGAGTAATATTTGTTTTCTCCGTGCTCTCAGCGATCTCCGTGGTGATAAAACTGAATCATGGGAGAAACTCGTCTGTGATCGAACTTTCATATGAGACCTGAACATCGTTCAGCCCCTTCTCGATTGTCCAGGCAACAGCATCGGCCCACTGTTCCGGTGTGGGGACTCCGGCTGTTGGGTAGGTGGGAACTTCAAATGAACCCGCCAAAGGGGGTGGGAGCAGTTTTTTCTCTACCAGCAGGTCGATGTATTGGTCAGGGTTTTCGTTAATGCGTAGAATTGCACCTTCGATGGCTGCCAGAAAGCCGCGAATTGCCCCAGGGTGTTCATCAATGGTCTGTTTGCGGAAAGAGATGACACTGAAGCTGACTTCAGGATAGGTTGTATCATCGAGCACGACGACCGCGCCCTGCTGTTGGGTTATGGACGTTGGTGGTTCTGGCAGCATCCCGGCTTCCAGCTCCCCAGAAGCGAGAAGAGCCATTCGATCGGGGATGGCGGGTACTATGATTGTGACGATCTCCTCGTCCGAAAAACCCTGATTCTGCAGCAGGCGATCGGTCAGGTACTCGATCACGGTGCCCTGAGAGACACCGATCTCCACACCTTTCAACTGCTCTATATCGCTAATGCCGCTATTCCCGGATGCGAGAATGCTGAACAGGTGCTGCTGCGGGGTGGCAGTACGGGCGAAGCGTACAATCTGGATTTGAGTCTGGTCTGCGTTGTAGAAGATCGTGGAGACGGCTTCGTTGATCATACCGTCCGCCTGTCCAGCAGAGATCACCTGATCACGTTCGGGACCCGAGCCGACCGGGATGAATTCTACAACGACCCCGTTCTCGGCGAATAAGCCCTCTTCCTGGGCAACATGCATGGGCAGAGTTTCCAGAATCGGCAGGACAGCAATTTTCAACGTCACTGGTTCATCAGGAGACGCTGTTTGTGAGCACGAAGCCAGCAAGAGCGACAGAACGACCCCGAATAAAGCGAGCGTGGATCGTACTTTTGATGAGCATAATCTAGTATTGTCCATGTGTATCTTTATCTCCAATTGGCGTTATCGGTATTGGCAATTGTAAATCAACAAACGATTTAATGCTTGTGAAGCGCGCTGATTATAGCACGATCAGGCCGTACACAGTCGGAATGGTGGAATTCTTCATCGGCAAATCATTAAATTCTGCGGTACGTTCTGATAGAATTACGGTTGTGCAGCTAACCGTAGTCATTCCCACCTACAACGAAGCACTCAATCTGCCAAAGCTGGTTGATGATTTATTCACACTGCCTCTCGAAGGATTACAGGTGCTGATCGTCGATGACAACAGTCCCGATGGTACGGGAGAGGATGCGGATAACCTTAAGGAAAGGTATCGAGGTCGACTGTCCGTGATCCACAGGCAGGGCAAACTGGGTTTGGGGTCAGCTTATCTGCATGGCTTCCGGCAGGCGCTTGATTCAGGCACCGAAGCGGTCGCCCAGATGGATGCGGACTTCTCACATCCCCCTGAGATGCTGCTGACAATGCTGGATACTTTAAGTTCGTGCGATGTGGTTGTCGGGTCACGATACATATCAGGAGGATCTGTGGACAAGAAATGGCCCCTCTGGCGCAAGGCGCTGTCAGCCTTCGGCAACTTCTATGCGCGCACCATTCTGTGGCTGCCTGTGCGGGATGTCACCAGCGGTTTCAAGGTCTGGCGGCGGGATACGCTGCTGGGGATGCCCCTGCAGCGGGTGCGCTCCAACGGCTACGCTTTTCAGATCGAGATGACCTACCTAGCGCACCGGCTGGGCTACCGCGTCCAGGAGGTACCGTTCTACTTTCCTGACCGGGAATGGGGGGAATCGAAGATGTCGTTCCGCATCCAGGCAGAGGCCGCGCTGCGCGTGTGGCAGATGCGCTTTGAGTACAGAGAGCTGAGCACTGCCTCATAGCGCGTTTGAATGGCTTGCGGGTAAATTTTCCCTTTCCAATGAGCGTCTCATCTTAGATGATGTTTGTGAAAGCCTTGTTCAAAAAAAACCCTGCTCGTTTTACTTGACTTTAGAACATATGTTCGATAAAATATGGTTGAGATGAACCGGTTTTTGAATTTCTTCTGGCAGCGAATGCTTCGTGACCTGGGACTGCAGCGCACGAGCCCGCGGCTATACTATTGTGACGAGACACTGCTCCAGTCGGTGCAGGACCTGGCGGCGCGCGAACAGCGCCCTGAGGAGGAGGTAACCAACGACCTGCTCTCCTATGCACTGAA
>JAUXFR010000075.1 GCA_030622805.1 Anaerolineae bacterium
AGCCCTACATCCAGCAGGCTTACCAGCACATGAGCGAGGATGTTAGCGAGCACCAGGTGGCCGCGTCTTGTTGAAAATACTCCTGCCAGCACATCCTCCAGCGTTCCTTCTTCAACCACCAGTTGTTTTTCAACACCATTCATAATCGCATTATCAACAGCTGCCTCGACTGCGATTGGATCTACGTCCACAGCCAGCGCATGCCGTGCGCCGAGTTTCAATGCAGCGATCGAGAGTATGCCGGACCCACAACCGATGTCGATCACATCAACATAATCCCGCTCTGCATTGTTGTCACCTGCTAGGAGCTCTTCAATGTACTGCAAACATAGCTGGGTTGTGGGGTGAGTGCCTGTACCGAAAGCCATGCCCGGATCCATGAGGAGCGGAATACGTTCTTGATCAGGGACTTCCAACCAGGCTGGAACGACAATCAGACGGCGCCCAATCGGGATAGGATGATAGTGCGTCTTCCAGGCTTCAGACCAGTCGGCTTCATCTACCACCCTATATTCTGCCTCGGGCAGTGGTCGGATGCGACCCAGATACCAGAGGGCTTCATCAAGCTTATGGCGCTCATCTTCTATTTGGGGGTGCATGTGGAGGTAGGCAGCGACTCGTAATGGACCGACTGCCCTAGCACGCTGGTTGGTTTTATCCATGGCAACCGCGGTGCTTTCAATCACTACACCTTTCGGGGCAAATCGCGCCAGCAGTTCTGCCACAGCTTCCGCCAATTCCGCATCGACCGTGAGGGAAACTTCAAGCCAGGTTGGAATATTCATATTGAGATTGAATTGAATCGATCCCCACTTCTAGACACCAGATCAGCTTCCAAGCGCTTCTCTCAGCCATTCCAAAAATCCTCGCTCCTGAGGGCTGACCTCACTGCCGAGGCTCTGGGCAAGCTGTTCGAATAATTCACGCTGGTCTGCAGTTAATCGAGTCGGTATCTCAACATTCACGACAACAAGCTGATCTCCCCTTCCATTGCTGCGCAGCCTGGGCACACCCTTGCCACGCATTTTCAAGACTTTCCCAGCCTGGGTACCGGTTGGTATCTTCAATATTGCAGGACCATCCACGGTCGGGACTTCAACTTCCGCACCTAACGTTGCCTGAGCGATGTTTACATTCAAATCGAGTAAGATATTATGATCATGTCTTTTGAAGAATTTATGGCTTTTTACGTAGATTTGAATAAACAAGTTGCCGTTAGGACCGCCGTTAATACCAGGTTGTCCCTCCCCTCCAAGCCGCATCTGGGTTCCTGAATCTACGCCAGCTGGAATGGTTAACTCTTTCTTGCGATTACGGCGGACTAATCCGCGTCCTTTGCATGTATGGCAAGGTGTTGAGATGGTCTCTCCCCGCCCATTGCAACTCGGACAGGTGGTTACCTGCACCATCGAACCAAATATTGTCTGCCGTGACTGCCTGACCTCACCGCTACCATTACAGGTTGCGCATCTGACAGGGGAAGTGCCGGGTTCGGCGCCTGTGCCCCTGCATGTCTCACACACCTCATCACGTGTGATCTCAATCTCTTTTTCTACACCGAATACCGCTTCTTCAAACTGTAGGTCAACTCTGTATTGCAGATCTGCGCCGCGTCGAGGTGCATTGCGCGCCCTGCGAGAGGTTCGCCCAAACCCGAATAAATCCCCGAAGATGTCGGCGAAGTCCGAGAAATCTACTGTGAAATCCGTAGCGCCACCTGGTCCACGAACACCTGCGTGACCATAACGATCATAAGCTGAGCGATGCTGGTCGTTAGAAAGCACGGCGTACGCTTCATTGATTTCCTTGAAGCGTTCTTCGGCATCCGGTGCGCTATTCACGTCAGGATGGTATTGTCGGGCAAGCCCCCTGAATGCTGACTTTAACTCATCTTGACCTGCGTTCCGGGAAACACCCAGTATTTCGTAATAATCATGATCTGTCATCAAACATCCAACTTACAGGCAATATTTCGACCGAAAATCCTTATTGTAATTCATTCTGCAATACTGCGGGGAATGCAGACAGACACACACTCTCTCTGCACCCTCCGCATTTCCTCTATATACTGATGGAGAATACAGCACTACGCATTGCGGAATTCAGCATCGACGACATCTTCATCATCGTCATCATCGTGACCAGAATCATCATCTGGTCTCTCACTTTCATCTTCCTGCGGGGTCTCCTGTGCGCCGCCAGCCTCCGGTCCTGCCTGCTGGTAGGCGGCAGCACCGATCTGCTGTACGACCTGATTGAGCTCGTCCGTAGCAGAACGGATGGTGTCTTTATCTTCACTATCCATTACTTCCCGAACTCGGGCAACATTACTCTCAACCTGGCTCTTCAAATCATCTGAGATTTTATCACCCAGATCTCGTAAAGCTTTCTCTGCAGTGTAAACGGCATTGTCTGCCATATTACGCGCCTCGATCAGCTCTTTCCGTTTGAGGTCTTCTTCAGCAAATTTTTCTGCGTCCTTGCGCATTCCTTCAACCTCATTTTCGGACAGACCAGATGAGGCTGTAATGGTGATGTGCTGGCTGCGCCCTGTCGCTTTGTCTGAGGCCGTAACTTCAATAATCCCATTTGCATCTATATCAAAAGTCACCTCGATCTGCGGTACACCGCGCGGCGCGGGTGGAACACCATCAAGGATAAACTTGCCAAGGGACTTATTATCACTGGCCATTGGACGTTCACCCTGCAGAACATGAATCTGGACTTCAGTCTGGCTGTCACCAGCGGTTGAGAAAATCTGGCTTTTCTTCGTAGGGATTGTAGTATTACGTTCAATCAATGGCGTCGCTACGGCACCTAAAGTCTCAACCGACAACGTAAGCGGTGTGACATCCAATAACAGGATATCCTTCACTTCGCCACCCAACACACCAGCCTGGACCGCAGCGCCGATCGCAACGACTTCGTCCGGATTGACACCCTTATGAGGCTCTTTGTCGAACACTTTGCGGACGGCTTCCTGAACTGCGGGCATACGTGTCATGCCGCCCACCAGAACCACCTCATCAACTTCGGAAGGATCCATTTCTGCATCTTTCAACGCCGTCCTCACCGGACCGATCGAACGATCTATGAGATCGCTGGTGAGCTGTTCAAGTTTCGCGCGCGACAGGGTTGTAACCAGGTGTTTTGGTCCCGAAGCATCAGCAGTGATATAGGGTAGATTAATCTCTGTTTGCATCATGCTGGAGAGTTCAATTTTTGCCTTCTCTGCTGCTTCCTTCAGCCGCTGCAGTGCCTGGCGATCCTTACGCAAATCGATACCATTATCTTTCTTGAATTGATCCGCCAGATAATCAATTACCCGTTGATCAAAATCATCCCCACCCAGGAAGGTGTCTCCGCTGGTGGACCGTACCTGGAATACCCCTTCCCCAACATCCAGGATCGAAATATCAAAAGTTCCACCACCCAGATCGTAGACAGCGATCGCTTCGTCGGCTTTCTTGTCCAACCCATATGCCAGGGCTGATGCCGTGGGTTCGTTGATGATACGCATGACTTCCAGACCGGCGATCTTACCAGCGTCCTTGGTCGCATTTCGCTGCGCGTCATTGAAGTAAGCGGGGACTGTAATGACGGCCTGAGTAATCGTATCACCCAGATACGCTTCTGCATCACGTTTGATTTTGCCCAGTATCATTGCGGATATCTCCGGAGGGGAATATTCACGCTCACCCAACACGACTCGCACATCCCCATTCGGTGCCTCACTCACTTTATAAGGAACACGACTGATAGATTTCTGCACTTCAGGATCACTGAATTTACGTCCCATAAACCTTTTGATTGAGAAGACCGTATTTTCAGGGTTCACAACCGCCTGGTTACGAGCAATCCGTCCGATCAACCGCTCTCCATTCTTGTTTACTGCAACAACAGAGGGGACCAATCGTTCTCCTTCTGCAGATGGGATTACTGTAGGTTCGCCGCCCTCTATAACCGCTACTGCAGAGTTTGTAGTACCTAGATCAATTCCTATGATTTTTGCCATTTAATTTTCCTCCGTGTAATAAACCATTTTGTTTTTTATAATTTCATCGGTAATCATTTAAATTTCTGATCCTGTGATCATCTGGCAACCCGCACCAACGCAGGTCGCAAAACCCGATCACCCAAGACATAACCACTTTTCACGACAGCAATGATCTTGCCGCTCTCGTACTCTTCACTATCTTCTGATGACAATGCCTCGTGAAAAGCTGGATCAAATTCCTGTCCATCGACATCCATCAGACTTACACCTTCCTTCTCAAGGGTAGCAATCAATTTCTGGTATATCAATTCAATGCCGTTCGCAAACTCTGCACCATTTCCATCCTGCGGACGAGTTTCGAGAGCAAGCTCCATATCATCCAATACATCAAGAAAACGCTTCAATATGTTCCCGGCAGCAGTCTGATAGACATCTTTCCGCTCGCGCTCGATGCGTTTCTTGTAGTTCTGGAAATCAGCACGCGCTCGCTGCCAACCATCCAGGTATTCATCAGCGCTTGAGCGCGCTTCATCGAGTTCCACCCGAAGCATTTCAATCTCTGTTAATTCTTCCGAAATTCCTTCCGCAATAGCAGTATCGGATTCTACCTGTGTTTGCTCGTTGTCTACATTATCCAAAGTGGGTTCTTTACCCGTATGATTTTCCGTCATTACGCCTCTCACTTACTTTAATTTCTTATCGCTCATATAATTCTGTCACATTTCTGCCATATTCATGGGCATGTCTGCGACAACATCGCTCAATAAGTCCGCCACCAACCGAATTGTGGATATTGTGCGCCGGTATGGCATTCGCATCGGACCCAAGACGCCCAGCGTGCCGATCAATAGTCCTGGTTCACCATAACGAGCCAGCACAACCGAGCAACTCCGCAAAGCTTCCCATCTGCCTTCACCACCAATCAGAACTTTTAAGCTCGTGGATTCACCCACAAGCATCTCGCTGGTAAGCAGTTCCTCGAGCAGGGGGCGTTCTTCCAGGACACGCAAAGCATTGCGCGCCACTTCGGTATCACCAAATTCTGATTCAGATACCATATGCGATAATCCAGCGCGATAAACCTCACCAATGAGTATTGGGTCTATCTGGCGCATATCTTCCAAGATCAATTTCACAATATCTCGTTCCAACGAATTATAATGTGCGGGGTGTGCATCAATATGATCCGCATCGAGACCAAGAAATAGATGATTTAGGTGCTGCGCAGCCGCACTTAACTGCTCCTGTGTAAATTTCTTCGCTAAAGTAAGCATCTGCTGACTGACTTCCCCACCTTCCTTGACCAGTATCATCATGACCCAGCGACCATGCGTATTTATGAGTTCGAGATGTTTGTAATCATTTCGCTCTGATATCGGAGTTGTAATAACAGACGCAGCCTGAACATGACGTGCAAGCAGCCGGACTGCAACACGAAACCAATGTTTTACCTCACGACCATCCTGGTAAAATTGATTTCTAATGTTGTCCCTGGCTGTGGCAGTCAGCTCTGTTTGATCCATAATCTCTGACACGAAGTGCCGGTACCCATCCTCGGTAGGCACGCGCCCAGCAGATGTATGAGGCTGACGGAGATAACCTTTATCAGTTAAGATACCCAACTCGTTTCGTACAGTCGCGTCACTGACATCAAGTTTGTATTTATTGACAAGACGTTTCGATCCAACTGGGCACCCCCCTCCGATGTAGTCATGGACCACAAAACCCAGTATCTTGTTCTGTCGTTCGGTTAGATCAGTCATTATAACTTTACCAAATTAGCACTCTCATTTCGAGAGTGCCAAGAATTGCAGCAATGATAATACCACCTGTCGGATACGAACGTCAAGAAATGGGGCATTTTGGGAACTGATTCTTATACGAGTCTAACGCAAAATAGATCAGATATTCTTATGAAGCTGCTTCATTGTGACACAGAAATCGTTTGGATAGTAAGCCTTGAATGATGGCATGATATATTTTACTCGCTCGCCGCTTTTAGAATTGGGTGTTCAGATTACAATGTGCGGCTTCCGACCTTACGAGTAGGTTAACCCCACTTGTGTCTCAATCGAGTCGATGTACAATCCACAGTTAACCCTAAACCGGCTCCAGAACGCTCCCCAAATACGGCATATCGGGATTGTATCCATCCGGTAAACTGGGCAAACCTGTGTGTTTGTTCACTACCAGCAAGACATCATCCGACCATATCTCAAGACTGTATGTTTCTCGTTCACGTTCACTCCCGCAGTGATGAGAGATTATTTACGCTCAGGCTTGCCAGAAATTCACGATCCTTTACCGTCAAAGGTGCGGTTTCCAATAAATCGGGACGCCTTTGCCAGGTGCGCAGCAAAGCTTGCTCGCGGCGCCATCTGTCTATTCGAGCGTGATCGCCGGAAAGCAGGACATCCGGAACATGCCAACCACGGTACTCCGGGGGACGTGTATAATGGGGGTACTCCAGCAAGTCGGATGCGAAAGAATCATCCCATGCTCCATCCGGATCACCCAGCGCACCAGGTATCAGGCGCGTGACTGCGTCAATTACGACCAGGGCAGCCAGTTCTCCACCTGTGAGCACAAAATCACCGATCGAAATTTCATCCGTAACCAGGTGCTGACGGACACGCTCATCTACTCCTTCGTATCTGCCGCATAGTAATGCCAGATGGACGGTTGGTGATACCTCTTGCGGGTCGATTTCAGTAGCAGCAAGCTCCTGCGCTACCGCCTGGGTAAATGTACGTCCCTGAGGTGTCAGCAGGATAACAGGGCAGACCGGAGGTGAACCTAATACACCCTCAACCGCCTCGAAAATCGGTTCCGTTTTCATTACCATCCCTCCCCCTCCACCGTACGGCAAGTCGTCCGTAACATGGTGTCGGTCGACAGTCCAATCACGG
>JAUXFR010000062.1 GCA_030622805.1 Anaerolineae bacterium
AGGGACACCAAAACCCATTATATATAAACGCTCGGGCTGGCTGAGATCCATCCACAAAAACTGGTTGTCGATCGGTATCAGGCTTGAGATATTGATGAAAGGGTAAACATGCTTCGAGAGCTCAACCATTTGGGTTGGGGTGACCGCCAGCGACATAATGATAGCCCGGTAAAGACCGATAATGACCGGAAATTGAATCAGGGTCGGCAAACACGAACCATACGGACTGATACCCTTCTCCTTATATAGTGCCATCTGCTCCTGCTGCAGTTTCTGCTTATCTTTTTTATACTTCTTTTGCAGCTGCTGCCATTCCTTCGACTTCTGCATTTCCTGCATCGCCTGGGTGCTTTTCATCTGGCGCATTGTCAAAGGATAGGTGACCATTCGCACCAGGATCGTGAATAGGATGATCGCCAGGGCAAAACTGCCCAGCAAGCTGTATATTCCCAGCAGTGCGTTGACCATCGGATTTATGATCAATGAATTCCAAACAAGACTAAATATTTCCATGTTTTTAGACTTTATCCTTTTACTTGTCCTCGTTATACATACAATCTACCATCAATAAGTGACTATTAGTAGAAAACGTTGCTTTTGAATTGTAGTTAAACTTCCATTCTAATCGCTGGGGATAAACGCCCACACCTGGTTGCCATTCAAATCCAGGGCGATCAACAACTCATCGATACCCATCGGAGCGACTAGAATATTTTCACCAGCCGCCTGAGGACCGGCGTATAATTTTCCTCCGATCTCTCTGGTCCAAACCGGGTTCCCATTCTCGGCTTCCACAGCGAACAGATTGCCACTCTCAGAAGTAAAGTACACCATGTCATCAATCACCAGTGGTTTATCGGTTATAGCCCTATCATTGTTCTGGTCCGGCTGAATCTTCCATATAATCGAACCGCTGTTGGCTTCGATCGCGTAGAGCATCCCATCCAGGTCCCCTACATAGAGCACATCCCCAGTCTGCGCTGGTCCAGAATATACCCAGGCTGAGGCGGGCATACGCCAGACGACCTTTCCATTCTGTGTGGTATCCAATGCCAGCAGTTCGTCACCAAAAGTGCCGACGAAGAGCAAACCATCCGGACTCAACACGGGCACACCAGCGATCGATCCACCCAGATCATCCGTATTCCAGAATAGCTCCCCATTCTCAGCATCGAGAGCATAAACACGATGGTCCATGGAGGGTAAATATACAAAATCGCCGTCGGTCACTGGAGCCGCCCAAAGGGAATCTTCCGTTTCGAAACTCCAGACTGGGTCACCTTCCAATCCCAATGTGTACAGGATCTTATCGGAATTTGGCGCGTAAATTCGTTCACCGTTCGTTAGCGCACCACCGATATATCGACTTTCAGCACCATCGAAAGTCCAGTTTTGCTGACCATTTTCAGGGTTCAAACTGTACAGAGTGTAATTGTAACTGCCTACGATCAACTGCCCGTCATCGGTCAGTGCAGGTTGAGCATAGAAAGTAATTTTATTATCTTTCTCTGTGGGGGAAATCCATTTCTGAGTGCCGTTGGATAAATTTACAGCGTAAATTTGTGGTCCATTAGCGACGTAAGCAAGCTCTCTCTCATTATCGACGGTAAACCCCGGCCAGCTCGTTGTCGTTCCCGCGCCACCGACACAGGCGCCAAGAACCAGGCTTGCAGCAATAAGTATCAATATAATGTATAGTGGATGTCTTTTCATATATTTTTATTTCTTTAGTCTACCTAATATTGTTCAAGCTCTCAATGTGCGAACTCTTCATTCGGCGCAGACCGGGAGCTCAGGGAACGGGATCAAATCCTCCCTTGTTAAAGGGATTACAGCGTAAAACCCGCCAGATCGCCATCAAGCCGCCTATAACCACACCGTACTTGTATATTGCCTGATAGCCGTAATGTGAACACGAAGGATAGAATCTACACGTATTTTGCGGCAATGTGCGTGATAAGGTCATCTGGTACAGGCGTACCAGACCCAGAAGCAAAAACCGTGGGATATTCCATACGGTAAAAGGCAAGTCACGCAGCTGCGGTTCGTGCTCGTAATCGCTTTCAACACCTTGATAGATATGACCAGCATCCCCTTCGAGATTGCTGCTCTGGACCTGGACAGGATCAACCCTCTGCGTCTCCAAAGAAGCCTTTTCCTGCAAGGCTTTTTGTGGGGCGTAGTCTTCTGTCACTTTATCGGACATTATATGCTTCTCGCATCAATCCTGCCCGTTGGAGCATATCTATCATGATTTCACGGATTTGCGCATAATTTGAATCAACCATGGGTCGCCGAGCAATCAAAACCACATCCCATCCTGCGGAAATAGATTCATGAACAGATCGCAATGCTTCTCTCATCAGTCGCTTGGCTCGGTTTCGCTTTACTGCGTTTCCGACGCTGCGTCCCGCAGTGAAACCAAATCGAGATTCCCCGCATTCATTAGGAAGCTTTACCAACACGATAAGCGGGTGGGCATAAGACTTTCCATTTAGCCTCACCCGCTTGAAATCGCTTGATCTGGTCAGGCGGAACTTGCGTTTCAAGCTTGAATCTTGGACAATTGGAATTCAGGTTAGCAATTCTAGTTGACGTTCTTGACGTGGTTATTTTTAAGGACGCCCAGGCGGGAGCGGCCTTTCAACCTTCTTCGTTTCAATACCGCGCGACCTTGTGCGGTTTTCATGCGTTTTCTAAAACCATGAACCCTGGCGCGCCTTCTAATCTTCGGTTGGTATGTTCGCTTTGGCATAATCTTAAATTAAAACCTCTCGAAATTACAACTTACAAGCGTAAGTATTTTGCACTTTTCTACGGATCAAGGTAAAAACAACCCTGGCATAGCGAAGACGAACCATGATTATACCTTAAGCTATTCGATTGTGTAAGCTGTGCACTGACTAATTTCAGGAGTCTTTAATTACCGCTGGTTGGCAATCCTTGTCGCTCATACTGTGTTATTCAGCAGCATAGCGATGGTCATGGGTCCCACACCACCAGGAGAGGGAGAAATCATGCCAGCCACTTCTTTGACCTCATCAAAATCCACGTCTCCAGTCAACCGGTAGCCCCTCTCTCTTGTGGGGTCATCAACCCGGTTGGTGCCCACGTCGATGACCACTGCACCTGGTTTGACCCAATCTTTCTTCACCATTTCCGGGCGCCCCACCGCCGCAATCAGCACATCCGCTCCACGCGTCACAGATGGCAGGTCCTTGGTGCGCGAGTGGCAAACAGTGACTGTTGCATTGCGCTTAACCAGGAGTAAGGCAACCGGCATACCCACAATGTTTGAGCGACCAAGCACAACGGCGTTTGCACCATCAAGCGGCACATTCATTTTGTCCAACAAATATATGCAGCCGGCAGGTGTGCAGGGTACAAAGAGTGACTCACGCCCTTTCTGTGCTAACCGTCCGATATTGATCGGGTGGAAACCATCCACATCTTTCTCAATATCGATTGTGTTCAGCACCTTCTCTTCATCCAATCCGGAAGGCAGGGGAAGCTGTACCAGGATACCGTTGATCCGATCATCTGCATTCAACTCTGCGACCAGACCCTCTACCTCCTCTTGAGTGGCATCTGCTGGCAGTGTAAAACCGAATGACTCAATCCCCGCCTTGGCGCAGGCTTTCTGCTTCATCCGAACGTACACTTCGGAGGCCGGATTCTCTCCAACCAAAACGGTCGCCAGACCGGGTTTCGGCATACCCGCTGCTACCATCTCGGCGACATCAGCCGCGACCTGTTCTCGCAGTTCCGCGGCAATCGCCTTGCCATCAATAAGTGTTGCTGTCATTTTTCGCTCCTCAATCTATTTAATAACATAAATTATCCCCCATAACCCGTCCATTGGCAAATGACAAAAGTCACAATGTCCATATTAACAAGGTATCTTCCGGGCACAAACAAACGCTTCCTCTTAAATTAATATACCCGTGGTACATCAGGGGGTGAATCGATCAGCAACGATCAGATATCGAAGAATAATCACGACGGATCTGGACCTGGACCCTGACCCTTAACCGCCCGAATCCCGTTTCGGACCTGGGAGAGATAGAGATCCAATTCCACTTCTAATTTTGTGAGAGTCTGCAGGACATACTCATCGGCATCGCGCTGCTCATCCGAGAGGTCCACACGTGCCTGCATCTGAAGCTGATCAGCACGTGATTGGGCGGCTTGAACGATAGCCTCACGCTCGATCATCTGATCGCTCTTCTCCCGTGCGATCGCAAGCGTACGATTGGCCTCTTCCTGAGCCTGGGCAAGTAAACGATCGCGCTGTACTAATATCTGCTCAGCTTTTTTTACTTCTTCAGGAACTACAACTCGCATCTGATCGATCAGATCCAGCATGCGATCCTCATCCACAACCACATTATGCGTAAATGGGATTGGACGACTTTGGTTGAGGATCTCCTCCATCTGATCAACAAGTTTTAGTATGTCCATAACGTTCTCACCTCTTATCAAAATCCAGGGGCAGTCAACAGAGAATTATTCATTATATTATTAAATTACACGCAAATTAAGCTTTCGTCAACTACCATCAACAATCAGATTCTTGTAATCCGCGGCTTCCTCGTTACTTGATGATGAAAAATGCTCATGTTAGTAAATTATTCGTTGCAACTGTCATGCCAGAACCGCCTGACCCATGGATTGTTCCAGATAAATACTCAATCCCGTAATGAGGTCGTTGGTACTACTTGCTGACCATCCCCAAGTTCTTTAAATCTATTTATTAAGGCATTTTCAACATGAGGCGGCACCATACTGCTGACATCACCCCCCAAGGAGGCGATTTCACGCACAGTAGAAGAGGACAAGAATGTATGCTCCTCAGCGGTAAAAAACGATACCATTTCAAACTCTGGAGCCAGGCGATGGTTAGCCAATGCCATTCGGAATTCGTATTCAAAATCCGAGAATACCCTCAGACCACGCACGATCAGGTGAGCGTCAATTGAACGGCAGAAGTCAACTGTAAGACTGCTGTAACCCACAACCTTAACCTTGCCATCGCCATCGAAGGACTGTCGAACCAGACTGATCCTTTCCTCTGGAGAGAAAAGGAGGCTTTTCAACGGCCTGTCATAGACTGCAACAACGATCTCATCGAACAAGCGCGCTGCCCGACAGGCAATATCAATATGTCCATAATGTATTGGATCGAATGTTCCTGGAAAAACAGCTCTGACCATAATTTATTAACTAATTTCTCCTTCTCCCCGATCCCAAAATTGATCCAGGGATGTCGCTAATAGACGATATTTGGGCTGCTCTAAATCTGGATCTTCTTCGAACAGCAGCTTAGCGAATCGTCGAGCCTTTTCAATCAAACGCACATCGGTAAGACTGGCTAGTTGTAATTCTGCAAACCCAGACTGGCGAGTACCCAGGAATTCTCCAGGGCCGCGCTGCTCTAGATCCTTTTCAGCAAGCACAAAACCATCGTTTGTCTCAACCATCACTTGAAGGCGCTCATTTTCAACTGCATCGGGAGTATCTGGAACCAGCAAGCAAAACGAACGCTCTGACCTTCTACCGACACGACCACGCAGCTGGTGCAGTTGGGCTAATCCATAGCGGTTAGCACCTTCGATTAACATCACGCTCGCATTTGGCACGTCAACACCGACTTCAACAACAGTTGTTGAGACCAGAACATGAAAATCACCGTCACGAAAGCGAGTCATAACGCTTTCCTTTTCATCAGGTCTCAATCTTCCATGCAGCAAACCAATCTCCAGATCAGGGAATACATCTTTCTTGATGTACTCATATTCTTCAACAGCAGCCTTTGCCTGGCTGCTGTCACTCTCTTCGACTAATGGATAGATAATAAATGCCTGGCGACCCTGTTCAATTTGAGCGCGGATCAATGCATAAGCACGCTCAATCTCGAGAGGTGTCAGCAAATGAGTGCTCACAGGCAGACGCCCCGGCGGCATCTCATCCATCACCGAAATGTCCAGATCACCATAGACGGTCAACGCCAGGGAGCGTGGTATGGGGGTCGCTGTCATGACCAGCAGATGCGGATTTTCACCCTTCGTACGCAAGGCAGCTCGCTGCTTCACCCCGAAACGGTGTTGTTCATCCACAATCACCAGCTGCAGGTCAGCGAAAGTGACTGGATCTTCAATCAACGCGTGCGTGCCAACCAACAGCCTGATCATACCATTCTGCAGCCCATCGCGTATCTCTTGTTTCTCTGATTCTGGTGTTGCTCCAATTAGCAGGCGAATCTCTCCATCCGCAAGGAGTGGATTGTTTTCCGAAGAGAGAAGTTGACGCAAATTCTTGAAGTGCTGCTCAGCAAGAATACTGGTTGGCGCCATGATGGCAGCCTGTACTCCGCTCTGCAATACCATCCCAATCGCCATACCCGCTACGACCGTTTTGCCAGAACCAACATCGCCCTGCAGCAAGCGGGTCATTGGACTTCCTGAAGCCAGGTCTTGCTGGATTTCTCCCAGAGCTCGTCGTTGAGCACTGGTCAACGAATAAGGCAGGCAATCGATCTGCGCATCCAACCAGGAATCAGATACAAAAAATTGGCGGGCAGCACGCTCTTTCCAAAACCGTTTTTGTTTCAATACGCCCAACTGAAGCAAAAAAATCTCGTCGAATGACAGACGATGTCGGGCGGCTGCAAGGTCGTCCCAAGAATCTGGGAAATGAATCTGCTGCAGCGCTTTTTGCAGCTCCATCAGTTCGGCATTTTTCCGGAGGTCAGCAGGAAGCGGATCTATAATTCTGATTGCCCAGTAGGGCACGACCTGGTTCATCAACCGACGCAGCCTGCGCTGCGTCATTTTCGCAGTCAATGGATATACCGGCACGATCCGTTGGGTGTTAATCTGAGCCTGTTCCAGAAGCTCCCATTCCGGATTGTTCATCACAAGACGACCCAGGTATTGCTCCACCTTGCCAGATACTGATATTTGAGCCCCCTTCCGTAGACGTTTTGCGATAAACATCTGGTTGAACCAGTTGATCTTTAACGCTCCGCTTCCATCGGAAAGGATGACTTCTACCATCTGAGAACGACCACTACGCAGTTTGCGTATCCCGACATTCTTCACGGTACCGATAACGGTCAATTCCTCGCCGTAGGCTAAACGGTTGATTGGTTTCAGGAGGGAGTAATCCTCATAGCGCCTGGGAAAATAATATAGCATATCACGCAGCGATCGAATACCGAGGCGTTCCAATGTCCTGGAATTACTGGGACCGACCCCCGGGAGCACAGTCACAGGTGCATCTAATGCCACTGGTTCTGTCGCAACCGGTTCAACAGCACTTCTACGGCTTTGCGAGGTCTTCTCCGATACAGGCACCCCAGCCGCATCTCCTGCGGGTTTATTTGCAAGGTCATCAGCGTCCGGAATCTGCTCTGGTTTTTCTTCAGAGGCTTTCAGCTCTTGACGATCA
>JAUXFR010000107.1 GCA_030622805.1 Anaerolineae bacterium
CGCCCCGATATTCTCGATTTTCCGTGAGACACTTCCTGGAGCTAATCTGCTGAGCTTCCGTGGGATCTTGAACTCGACAACCAACATGATCCTATCGCAGTTGGAAACAGGTCTGGATTTTGAGAGCGCAGTCGCACATACCCAGCGGATCGGCATCGCTGAGACCGATCCCAGCGGGGATATCGATGGTTGGGATGCTGCGGTGAAGGTTGCCGCGCTGGTCACGGTGCTGATGGAAACTCCTCTCAAACCGCAGCAGGTTGAACGCAATGGAATACGCGAGATTACGCGTGAAGAAGTAGCGAAAGGTTTGCAGAATGGCAAGCGCTGGAAGCTGATTTGTGCTGCGAAGCGTGAAATGGACGGGGTCAAAGCGAGAGTCGCACTGGAACTTGTTGGTTCGGAGTCGCCATTTTATCAGATCGATGGTACAACGAGCATCATTCAGTTTGAGACAGATATGTTGGGTCTTTTCACGATCATAGAGGAAGATCCCGGTCCGGAGACCACAGCTTATGGATGCCTAGCGGATTTCTTAAACATTGCACGTAGAAGTCCAAGATGTTAGTTCCATGAATTTTATTGGGTATACAACAAGATTGCACATAAATATGGAGGAGTACATATGCAAGTGATCCAATCAGGAGTTGGTGAACTGATCCAGACACCGGACATTAACGCATTTCGAGAATGGAATCGTGAGAAACCAACAGCCTTAATTGACAAAACAATGACAGAAGCGCAGGCAATCGATCGGTTTGTCAATGATGGCGATTATATTGGGACCGAGCTTTACGGCACAGTACGTTGTCCGATGTCCCTGGTCTATGAAATCGTACGCCAGGGTAAGAAGGATTTACGGATTGCCGGGCAGGGAGTGCTTGAACTGGACATGCTGCTGGCTGCGCATTTGGTAAAGGCGCTGGACATCACGTACATTGGTTTGGAAGTATACGGCGTTTCCAATTGCCTGCGCAGGGAGGTTGAGAGCGGGAGGATTGAGCGGGTGGTAGATTGGAGCAACGCCGCAATCGCATGGCGTTTTAAAGCGGCTGCGATGGGAGTACCCTTTATTCCGGTGCGTTCGATGCTGGGCACGGATACACTCAAATACAGCGCGGCGAAGGTTGTGGAATGCCCATTCACGGGCGAACCGATCTGCTTGCTGCCTGCGTTGATACTGGATGTTGGTTTGATCCATGTTCATCGCGCAGATCAATATGGCAACGCACAGATTGATGGGATCAGCGGGTTTGCAGCCGAGCTTGCGCGTGCATCTAAGCGGCTTCTCATCAGTGCAGAAGAAATTGTTGATACAGAGACGATCCGTTCTCAACCGGATCGTACCACCATCCCATATTATCTTGTAGACGCTGTGGTTGAAGCGCCGTTTGGTTCACATCCTGGGGAGATGTGTTATGCGTATATGCGTGATGAAGCACACATACGCGAATGGGTAGAAGCATCAAAAAAGGAGAGATCTACCCGGGAGTATTTAGACAAATATATCTACAGCGTAGCTGATCACCATTCTTATCTTGAACTGGTGGGTCAGGATAGATTGGAAGAATTGAGGAGAGAGTAAGATATGAAGGGAAATGCGCATAGCTATAACTCTGCCGCTGAATATAACCCAACCGAACTGCTGATCTGTACTGCTTCTAGATTAATGCAGGACAACACAACTGCGTTTATCGGTACGGGTATACCAATGCTGGCGGCTTCATTGGCGCAGAGGTTGCACGCACCAAACCTGGTGGCAATCTTTGAGTTCGGGGGAACAGGTGCAATACTCGATCAGCTGCCCATGGCGGTTGGTGAGCAGAATACATTCCACAGGGCGCTGGCAGCCTCTGGGATTTGTGATATCGTAGAAACAGCCCAGCGAGGATTTATCGAATATGGATTTCTTGGCGGGGCGCAGATCGACCCGTATGGAAATTTGAACAGTACGGTAATTGGGGACTACAATAATCCGAAGGTGCGTTTACCGGGGAGCGGTGGTGGTAATGACGTCGGTTCGCATTGCTGGCAAACGATCGCCATTATCAGGCATGATAAGAAACGCTTTGTTGAAAGACTAGACTTTGTTACAACGCCAGGGTATCTAAGCGGTCCGGGAGCTAGAGAGAGAGCAGGTCTACCGCCCGGAACGGGTCCTTTTCGTGTAGTCACGAACCTGGCAGTTATGGGATATCATCCTATCAGCAAACGGATGATGCTGATGGCTCTCCAACCCGGGATCACGGTAGAGGATGTCCATTCTAACACCGCATTTAATTTGCTTGTAGCGGATGAAGTGGAACATAATCCACCTCCCACGACCCAGGAACTGAAATTGCTGCGCGAAGAGGTGGATCGAGATAAACTCTATATCTAGAAATTCGATTTAAAGTAATGCGTGTTTGTTTTTATGACTGTTTGATAATCAACCAAAAGCTTGGTTTGATAAGCGTGTTTTCCCAAAATCACCGGTTGCATCAATACAAAGAGGTGTATTGATGCATTTTCGCTCTCTCAAGAACCCGGTTTTTTCAGAGGATAATTATCTGGTTGGGAATAATTGTTTATCACTTTTGAAAACAGAAGCATATTGAGAAGCAGTGCCAATCAACGATTCCTGCTCTTGATCGTTAAGGTGGGTAAAGTTGAGGCAGGCTTCTATAACGGAGGGGAGCAGTTTTCCTTCTCCTGGTGGACAAAGCCCTGTAACATCCTGAGATAGCACAAAGTTTACCCCTTTCTGGATCATCTCAGGTTCAGTGAAGGGTTCATACCAAGAGTTGTAGTGTGGCTCTCGATTACCCCAGGGTGCCTTCGCCACAGCTTTGATCACCATAACGCCAACATCGCGCGCTTTGCATAGATCGAGCAGGGTCTCGGTATCTCTTCGATATTCGGGGATGGCGTACTGGATGAAATTTAAGGGGAGCATGACCGTATCGAAGTCAAAACGCTCCAGAGCCTCCAGGAACACCGCTGGGGTGTAATTACCGTGACCCGTAATGCCGATATATTTTGTCAATCCTTCGTTTTTGGCTTCAATGATAGCATCGAGTGCTCCTCCTGGTTTGGTGACCTGGTCCAGTTCATCCGCGTTTGTAATTGCATGCAGTTGATAGAGGTCAAAGGTATCGGTCTGCAGCAATTCCAGCGACTGGTGCAGCTCGGCTTTCGCGGAGTCATAGTCCCGCTTCCAGGTTTTGCATCCTAAGAAAAAGTGAGCTCGCATTTTTGCCATCCAGGGACCCAACCGTTTTTCAGCATTTCCATACGATGGTGCGACATCAATATGGTTGATGCCGGCATTGATTACGTGAGCCATGATCATGTCGGCTTGCTCTTGATCGGCATTGTAGAGGGTGAAACCACCAAAAATAGCGACAGTGCTGTAATGATTGGTTCTTCCCAGGCGTCTGGTTTGCATGATGGGTCTCCTCATATTATCTTTTCCGGCGACGAAATACGAGGGGCAGCAGCAGGAACGTAGCCAGCGGCCAGACCCATGCTAGGTCTCCTGGACCACCTTTACCGGTTCTCGCCTCAGTGCGGCGGATGCGGATCAAGCGATAATTATGTGTTACCTTTTCCAGTTTTTCATCTGGGCATTGGGGATTGATGCCAAAAGTGTAAGCTGCAAATCCGCTGCTAATAATTACCTCACGCATAATTTGGGTGCGGTTTTCATGGTCAGAGACATCTTCTACCACACCCACCCACCACCCGTCTGGCAGCCAGACTTCGACATTAGGATTCTTCAGGGTGTTGAGGTACCAGTCAGAGTGGGCGCCAAAAGCGGCTGTGCAGTATATTTCCCCATCGATGACTGCGTAGTTTGCTGGTGTCTGTCTGCGCAGACCGGTTTTCCTTCCAATGTGGGTGATAACAAGGACCTGACCGGTTACTTCTGGCCAGAGTTGGAACCATGAACCCAAACCCAATCGCCAGAGCAAAAGCATGAAGCTATTGAAATAGCGGAAAGCCAATCGGATATTTTGATCAACCTGTGAAATCTCTGTGGTCATACTTGTCTCCTTACTCCGTCATGTGGTTAATAATTTATCGATTCCCTGTGCGTGATACCAATTATACGATTGAATTATCGCATCATGGATTGAATGAGCGGCTGTTACTCCGAGCTCATTCTGGGCTTTGCTTGAATCGTAATAGAAATGGTAACCAACTTTTCGTGCAGCTTCGGGAGAAAACGGAAGGTGGAAATATATTCCCCACAATGAAAATAATGGGATGAGCGAGCGAATCAATCTGGCGGGTAATACCATGCCCGGAGTTTTGGCTCCTACTGCCTCCGCTGTGATTATCAGGAAATCAAGATGGGTCAGATTATTACCCCCAAGAATATATCGTTCACCTCTCTTACCTGATTCCAAGGCCGTTAAGTGACCATTTACAGCATCAGAAATGTGTATTGCATTCAAACCTCCCTGTGTGGCAATTTTCAACTGACCCCGGTCGACTCGCAGGATGACATCCCCAGATATTTTGTTAATGTCTCCCGCTCCGATAACAAGAGTTGGGTTGACGATGACTGCATCTAATCCCATGGCGACAGCGCGCTGAACCTCCATCTCAGCCAGATGTTTAGCGTGACCGTACCTCCACCATTCTGGACGATAATTCCAGCTATGCCGCTCATCCATTAAGGCAGGGTGTTTGATACTCTCAGGATGTATACCAGGTATTACGGGGACTCCGAGTGCAGCGACGGAACTGGTATGCACGACTCGATGAACACCTGAGATCATGGCTGCTTGCAGCACATTACGGGTGCCTCCCACCGTCACTGCATAGGTTTCCTGGGGTGTGCTTTTACCTAATTTTGCGGCTGCATGAAAGACAACTTGCACACCACGCATCGAGTTTTGCAGACTGGAAGCATCTGTAATATCGCCAATCGCATGTTCGACTGGTAAATCTTCAATTAATTGGGTTGGACTGCCCGGTCGATGGAAGGCACGAACATGATATCCTTTTGCAAGCAGGCTTCTGCATAGGTGTGAACCGATGAAACCGGTTGATCCAGTGACGAGAATCTTCATTCACCAAGCCATTCTACAATCGTTGCTTCTCCCTGCCCAACACCAACACACAGTGTCGCCAAACCATAATAAGGGCGCTTTTCCTGTGAAGCCCGGCGACGCATCTCGTGCAACAAGGTGGTAAGGATGCGCGCGCCTGAACATCCAAGGGGGTGCCCGAGAGCGATCGCTCCACCGTTTACGTTCGTGATTTCATGATCTAAGTCCAGTTCTTTCATAACAGCCAGCGCCTGCACGGCGAAGGCCTCATTCAATTCGATCAGCCGAATATCGTCGATAGATAACTCGGCGCGATCCAGCGCTTTGCGTGTGGCGGGTATTGGACCCAAACCCATTGTGCGGGGATCTACCCCTGCCGCAGCGGAAGAAACTACACGTGCTATCGGGTGCAAGCCCATTTCTTTGGCGGTTCTATCGCTTGTTAATAATACTGCTGCTGCCCCATCGTTCAAGCCAGAAGCGTTCCCCGCAGCCACGGTCCCATTTTTTCGGAAAGCCGGCTTGAGACGCGAGAGGGCCTCCAGTGAAGTATCACGCCTGGGACGTTCATCTGTATCAACTACGCGCGGA
>JAUXFR010000206.1 GCA_030622805.1 Anaerolineae bacterium
AAATTACTGGCTTATGTTAATTATGTGCGTCCAGTTGAACCGGAGGATGTGGAAAAGCTGACCGCTGCCGTTGCGCAGGGGGATATTTTTGCCATGGTGGATGCGCTTGGGAATCAGGACGGAAAGAGCGCGATTGGAATGCTGCATCGTCTGCTTGAGCTGCAGGATCCATTATCGATATTTGGTATGGTCGTTCGCCAGTTCCGATTGCTGCTGCTTGCGCGCGATGTGATGGATCGAGGTGGTGGTCCGGCGGAGATGGTTCGAGAATATGAAGTCCGTCCAAAGCTCCACCCATATGTAGCGGAAAAAGCGTGCAGCCAGGCCAGGAGCTTTAGCATTGATGTTCTGGAGCATGTGTATCACCACTTGCTGGATATTGATGAAGCGATCAAAACAGGCAACATCCAGTCGGATCTGGCTTTAGACACTTTTGTAGCCGATTTTACGAGTCAGCAGCGGCGTGGTTCGTTCCATTAACCCCGATCCAGAAGTGATTGGGAAGCACGGATTGGTTGGAACGCACTTCCATGCCGCAGCTTTTTTTAGTCTCTTTTGATGAGTTCCCATTTTCCGATCCAGCACCTTCAATATTGATCATGCTGGGGTGTACGAAGCATACGGTAGGCGTCTTGCCGTACTTCTGTTGGTAGTAGCTCGCAGCCCGTTCGAGCTTATAATCCAGATTGGTTTTTGTGTCATTATCAAACCATAGCATGCCAATGTTCATTATCATTTTCTCCTGAGATATTTGTTGAGTCATTTTACTAATCAAAGTTCCGGAATATCACCCATTCACCTTTGACCGGAACGCAGAATTGGATACCACTTTCCAGATCGAGTACAGGCGAGAACTCCTCACCGGTTAAGGATGTCGCCAGGATGGTCGATGCGATTTTGCCGATCAAGCGTGTGCGGAATGCAGCGAGCACTTTACCATGGACACCACCTGCACGATCGGAGGGAAGAAGTGCGATTGGCCAGATACCTGAGCGCGGCCCATGTTTGATCAAACGAAACAGGAGCGCAGTCTGCTCGAAATTTAATCTGAGTGAGAGTGTCGATAAGTCGTCGATGATCATCATCGTGCAGGGGTCAATCACTCCCTCTCGTCTTCTTCGGTCAGCATCGCGGGCAAAGGTTTCGATCAGTTCGAGCGATTCATCACTTTCAACAGCATGCACGCTCTGGCAGTTGTGGAATTCACCTAACACTGTGTACTGCTCAGGGTTGGTTGTTATCACGCTAAACTGAACCCGCGCAGCAGAATTCAGCAACACTGCGCTCTTGATAATCGATTGAATTAGGTTGGTCTTTCCGCAGCCGGCATCCCCGGTGATCAGGATCGATCCAGGAGCTGGATTGCTGAGCTCCAGCAGCAGCGGCAGGTCATCGTCGCACCTGCCAAGGATCACCGAGTATGGAGAAAACGTCCCCACCTTTTCCAGAGCATTTCGAAAGGACTCCGGTGCTTCCAGATACAAAGGATGACCTGTTAGCTGTGCGGTACTGATCCTTTTACCACTCTTGCTGCTCCGCCGTGATCTATTCGTCTGACTGCGCTGCCGGAGTCCTTGAAGATGATAAAGTTGATCGCGTGTGAATCTGAAGAGTGAAGTGATACCAATTGATAAACTTTCCTGGGCTGTAGTCATTGTTCATCCTTTTAGATCATTTGTTCTAATTATAAACAAGAAGGATGCCGGTGTCAAGGTAAATAGAACGAATTTTCTAAATCTTGTGTATTGGGATTAACACAACCAGAAACTGAGGCATTCGATATGATAGGTTTGTGGGAACATGTCGAAAAGAGCAATCTGGCGTAATCGATATCCCCCTGCTGCCAATTTCTTTGCATCCCTGGCTAATGTGGCGGGATCGCATGAGATGTATGCCAGTACCTGTGGTTTTAGCCCCAGGATCGAGTCCATTACCCGACGGTCGAGCCCCGCTCGCGGCGGGTCAAGCAGCAACAGGTCGGGCTTTTTTTGAATCTCTGGCAGCACGATCTCTACTGGCGCTTCATAAAGTTCGATGTTCTCGTATTCGTCCAGGTTGACGACAAAATCCTCACAGGCGCTGGGAGAAGATTCAATGCCGATCAGCCTGCCCACATGTGGCGAAAGGAAAGCGCTGAACAGACCCACCCCGCAGTAGGCATCGATGACAGTTGATGTCTCGTTTAAGAGACCCATCTTCTTGAGTTCATCGAGCAGGCGTTCGACCATCAAGCCTGCCATATGCGTGTTTACCTGGAAAAACGAATCCGCTGAAACACGGAATGGGCGCTCAAGCACTTCAATGATCACGGATTCGCTTCCGGCCATCACCAGCGTACCACCCGGGCTCAGGTGAACCACAGAAACTGGCAACCCCTCAACCAGCAGCTCCGGTGCCAGCGGTTCTCTGCTCTCCAGGATCACCTGCAGGTCATCATTGGCACCTGCTCTGATGCCAACCCGCACCAACTCGGGGATGGCATCAAAGTCAAGCTGAGGCCATAAATGGTTGATCGGCGCCTCCGGAAGGTGGCACTCCTCGATAGGGAACACCTCCTCCGAACGGGGTTTGTGGTATCCCAGGCGTCCCTTTTCTGTCAGGTGGAACTGTACATGATTGCGGTAATTGAAGGGTCGTTCCGATGGGATGGTAGAAACCACCGGCAGCGTGTCCAGCTTCCCTATCCGCTCAAACTGGTCGCTCAGGATGTCGGCTTTGGCCTCCAGCTGGGCTTTGTATGACAGGTGCTGGTAGTGGCAGCCGCCGCATTTCCCGAAGTGGACGCAGTGTGGTGTGATGCGTTCCGCTGCAGGGGTGAGGACTTCAAGTAGTTCGGCGCGCGCATAGCGAGCTTTCTCTTCCACCAGCCGCACTCGAACCGTCTCCCCAGGCAGCGTAAATGGCACAAACACCGCCCGTCCGTCCGGCAACCGCCCCAGTGCGTCGCCGCCGTAGGTGAACGTGGTCAGGGTGAGGGTGTGGATTGAATTATTTGACATTTGATGATGCCTTCTAGGGGAGATTCATGGGCGTAGTTACTAATAATTTATAAACGGATTTTTGGATTGATCGGATTAAATATCCGTTTATAATTGTACCAGCCTCTAATAATATCGAAAATGAACGCAGGCTCACCTCACACTAAGCGACCATTAAGTGCTCCTCTCTTCCACACTGCTATAATTGACTCATGCGTCGTTCCATCCCAATCCTGCTCATCATCCTTCCGCTGCTTGCTGCCTGCAGTATAGTTTTTCCCGTGTCCGCGCCACCCACTTCTGTGGCTACAACCGTACCGACCGCCCTGCCATCTTTACCTACAGCACCAACTATCTCTCCTTCTCCTCCAGCATCCCTATCCCCTTCCACCCCTACTCCCCAACACCCTACCCCTTCTGCGTCACTGACTGCTTACTCTGATCAACCTGTCCCCTCGAAAGTAAGCTCCTCATCCAGCTCTGCCTCCTTTTCTGTCCGCTTCCATCCCGACGGTGCGCTCTATGTGGGCGATCTGGTCAGCCTGGAGGTGATCGTTGAAGATGGTCGTAATCTGGATGGGTTGGAGGTACAGGTGATGGTGCCTGATGGGACGATCCTGGGTCCGATGGGGTTTGGTTCATACGGCATCGAACGGCGGACCCAGGCTACCCTGACCTGGGTCTGGGATACCACTGCACTGGAGCAGGGAGAGCACACACTTGCCTTCTCGCTGCTGCCCGACGGCGAAAGCTGGACGGAGACCGTATCACTGCTGCCTGTGAGCGAACTACCGTATCCGGAACCCGGTGCACAT
>JAUXFR010000181.1 GCA_030622805.1 Anaerolineae bacterium
CGGGCGATGAGTCGCTCAATATTTCGGGCAGCGGTATCAGTTTCGCATTGGGGACGTGTCCCCCTTTGAACTCCCGCGGCTCGCGCACGTCGATCACTAATGGAGTTTTTCCACTGCACAGATCTTTCCATAATTCCTCAGCGCTAATCGTATTAATTTCAACATGGCTTTGTTCTATGTGTAGAGATTCTCCGAGTAGATCGATGCGTTTGGGTAGGTTCTGGCACTCCTTAAATGCCCGGACCGGGCATTCGTAGATGCAGATCGCGGGGTCAAGTACTTTATAAAAGAGATACCCGAGGGCGTCCTCCTCACGCGGGATAAAGTGATCCTGGCCCAGGTAGTCATAAAAACCTGAGCTCTGCATTACTTCAAGTACGGGATCACGATAGCGCTCGAAGAAAACATCCCCTCCACGTTCACGATAATTTTCAACGATCCCTTCTAATGCATGGATACCACTGATATCTATGTTTTCGACACTCTGAACGCGCAGCAGCAGGTAACGTTGGCTGGGATTCTTCTGCAGGTTAGTGTGGATACAATCCTCCACGTGAAAAACAGCCCCGAAATAGATGTCTCCCAGGATTTCCACCACGCCCAGTTGTGGACAAGGATTCCGCCCTTCCTCCGGCACCAGGTATTCGTATGACTCGTCTGGAAGCACCGCGCGCACCCGGGGAGTGCTGGTTTTCAGGAGATAATATACCAGGGACATACCGACACCGATCAAGACAGCGAACTCGAGGGGGATGGTTATCGTGGCGGTGAATGTAACCAGCATAATCAAACGATCACCTTTACTGCCCTGCCAGATACTGGAGATTTCTTTAAAGTCGATCAGCCGGATGGCGGTCAGGATCAGCACCCCAGCCAGGGCTGCCAGGGGAATGTAGGTCACCAATCCGCCGAGTGTCAACACGGAGGCTAGCACCAGCAACCCGGCGAAGACACTTGCCAGCGAGGTGCGGGCACCGGCCTGGTAATTCACAGCAGTTCGGGTGAACGATCCGGCTGCCGGATACCCCGATAAAATCCCGCTGCCGATATTCGCCAATCCCTGCCCCACGAACTCCTGGTTGCTGTCCAGGCGTTGGCGCGTGTGGCTGGATATAACGCGGGCAATGGACATACTTTCCACCAGGGCAATTGCCGCCACGGCGAGCGCTTTCGTGGAAAGCTGTGCGATCAATTGGGGCTCGAGTCTTGGAAACGGAAGGACAGGTGGAAGCCCCTTGGGCAGTTCGGCGACCGACTTTACATCCAACTCCCGCAGACCAAATATGCCCACCAGCAGCGAGGCGAATACAATCGCGATCAGTGAGCCGGGTATCTTCGGATTTATGCGTCTTAGCACCAGGATAATGAAAATCGTAAGTAGACCGATGCCAAGCGAGATCCAATGTGCTTCCGTCAGGTTAACTCCCAGGGCTTTTAACGTTTCCAGCAGCTCGGGGTAGGATCGAATACTTAATCCCAACAGGTGACGAAGCTGACCTACGATGATCAGGATACCCGCGCCGGCGGTGAAACCTACGATCACCGAATCAGAGACGAAATTAACCAGCACCCCCAGGCGGGCAATGCCCAGGAAGAGGGCGAAAAGTCCTACCATTATTGCCAGTATGCGCGCGGCTTGTGCATATTCTGGCGAGCCCGGAGCGGCGACCGTCAGCAAGGCTGAAAGGGTTAGGATGGAGATTGTGTTGGTCGGGCCGGTTTGAAGTTGATGAGATGAGCCCCACAACCCACCGATGATGGAAGCAAAGATGGCGGTGTATAGTCCGACTTGAGGGGGAAGTTCAGCGATCAATGCAAAGGCGATCGCCTGGGGCAGCATGATCACGGCGACCGTCAGAGCCGCAATCAGGTCAGGGCGCAGGTACGAGACTTGATAGCCGCGAATGATATGCGCAGGACGGAGGAATACAACCCCGAGCGTATGGACCTGGGAGTGCATGTATTCATACAAGCGCTCCGTAACATTGGGCTGGCTAATGGGCGGTGTACTTTTTGGTTTTACACTGGTACTCAAAGAAGTATGACTCCTGACAATATTATAAATCATATCGCAATGCGCCAGTGAATTATTGGGTAGTGGTGATAAAGGTGGTGTTATCGGCGAAATTTCAGTAAAAATAGATTTCCCATCACCATGAATTTGGCCACTTCCAATTATTGAGAAAAGATATTGGATTAACGTTTATAATTTAAAGCAGTTCTTTCGATAAGAGATCAGACGTGGCAGCTATTTGCTACCATACGTAAAGGAGAAAAATAACGTGCAGAATGCATTGGTTAGGAACACAGCGCTTGACCAATCAAATCTGTTCAAGGAAATCCACGAACAGCCGGTCGTACTGGAACGTTTACTTTCTATGGAGGTGCAGGATATTGAGGGATTAACCAGGGAAATCAGGGAGAGGGACATCACACACGTCGTTATTGCCGCCCGGGGTACCAGTGATAACGCTGCCCGTTACGCCAAGTATTTGTTTGGGGCAGTGAATGGCCTGCCGGTCGCTCTGGCGACTCCCAGTCTTTACACGGTTTATAATCGTCCCCCACGATTTCGAGACGCCCTGGTTTTGGGGATCAGCCAGAGTGGGAAAAGCCCGGACATCGTCTCCGTCCTTCAAGAAGCGCAGCGCCAGGGAATGGTTACTGCGGCGATCACCAATATCCCGGATTCTGACCTTGCGAAAGCCGGGGATTACGTGATAGACCTGCGTGTGGGTGTTGAACGGTCGGTCGCTGCAACGAAAACATACACGAGTGAACTGGTTTCTATCGCTATGCTGAGCGCGGAACTGGCGGGTGATACCGGCATGCGAGAAGAATTAGCCCAGGTTCCATCGTATGTGGAAAAAACTCTCGCCATGGAGAGATACTTTGGAGATATCGCGCAGCGCTACCGTTATATGCGGGATTGCGTGGTGATCGGACGCGGATACAATTACGCCACTGCTTATGAACTGGCTCTCAAGCTAAAGGAGTTGACATACACTGTTGTCGAGCCGTACAGCAGCGCGGATTTTTTGCACGGTCCGCTGGCGCTGGTTGAACCTGGATTCCCGGTAATCGTCATCGCTCCTGCTGGAAAAATGGTCCCCGAAATGGGTGTCTTCATTGAGACTTTGGATGAACGCCAGGCAGAAGTGATCGCCATCAGTGATGTTCAAGAGATCCTTGCACGTGCGCGCGTACCGCTGCAGCTGCCGGTCACAGTCCCCGAATGGCTGTCACCGATCACCGCGATTATCCCCGGACAATTATTTGCCATGCACCTGGCAAACGTGCGCGATTTGGATGTGGATCGACCGCGTGCCATACGGAAGGTGACCGAGACGCGCTGAGCAGACCAAGGAATATGGCTGCCGACGAGCTTCGCTCCAATCCTCCCCCATGGCCTGGCTGAGATCCTTCGTCGCAAAGAACGCTCCTCAGGATGACATTCATCAGAACTTTTGTGTCTGCACTTAGTGCGCAGGTGGGCTGGTAAGTCTTGCCTTATCTAAAAAACTGACATTCACTGCTGGATGAGTGGGATCGTTGTGCTGGTTACCAACGGCTTAACCAGAAGCCAAATCGTTATTGGTCCCTAAAGCGGTCATGTTGAGGCTGGTTTTGTAACGAGATTGTCACGGCTGACAATCTTTGTATGTCATCAGCGCTGCGATCTGTGTTGGATGTTAAATCTAATGCAGATTGTTTCGAATGTGCTGGTGTAGTGGGAATCGCTGCCAGGAAAGCGCCTCTCCAGTGGCGATGTTGCTGGAATATTTACTCCCTGATTAGTAATCATCGCAGCAGATTTACGAGAAATAGAAGCCATGCAATGTTTGTAGATTGGCGGCTTTAGGGGTTGTGATACTGTTTGGTTAAGAACGAATTTATGGGTAAGAAATCATCCCATTGGCGCGTCATTATAACGTCGGAGCCATCACCCATTTAGTGGGATGGCAAAATTAGCTATTACATGCAAAATCTATTATTGGAGGAGAGCATGAGTCCAAAAAATCAGATCAGTGTGGCTGAGCTAGAAGAGATATACCAGGTCAGTCCAAACGGTGATCACAAGGAAGCTGAAAAAAAGGCCGCGATTGAATGTGCTGTTTATGACCTGCTAGATAATATTGGTGAGGATCCCAATCGACAGGGGCTGCTGGGTACTCCCGAACGCGTGGCGCGTATGTATGATGAGCTGCTGTCGGCCTAC
>JAUXFR010000169.1 GCA_030622805.1 Anaerolineae bacterium
ATCACGCCAATGATGCAATGATAGGGTGCTGACTACAAGGTCCAGCCCGTGATCTGGGAATGGGATATTGGCTGCATCCCCCTTTCTAAATGATACTTGTTCTTCCAAGCCTGTGCGGTGCGCATAGCCGCCCGCCTGCAGGAGCATTTCATCAGACAGATCAATGCCGGTCACATGCAGGTCTGCTGCCTGCTGCGCCATTTCCACTACCAGCAGACCTGGACCACACCCCAAGTCAACTGCCTGACCGTGATCGATCAGCTTTAACGCACGTTTTATCGCGTACCAGCGCAGCAGGCGCATCTGCGGCATGCGCGCTATTCGATCAAATGCTTTACTTACTTCGGGGTCTTCCAGACTTTCCTGGCTGACAATACGGTCGCGTGGTCGGCGTTTGTAAAGTAACCACGCGGCGGTGATGATACTACCAGCAAGCACAAAAGCAGGTGTGAGTGAATCTTTACGTTTCATCTTTCGATTTACCTGTTTATTTATTCGTCTATTAGCAAGGTCACAGGACAATGGTCAGAGCCGAGGACATCATCGTTGATGACTGCATCCTGCACCTGATCGACCAACGATTCTGATACCATGAAATAATCCAGTCGCCAACCAATGTCCCGTTTGCGGGCATTGTAGCGGTAAGTCCACCATGTATATTGAACACGTTCAGGGTAAAGGTGCCGATACACATCGACAAAACCATGCGCTAAATAGGTATCGATCCAGGCGCGTTCTTCAGGCAGAAAGCCGGTAGTGTTCGCATTTTCTTTAGGATTTCGTAGATCAATTTCCTGGTGGCAGGTATTGATGTCACCGCACAGGATGATGCGTTCCCCCATGTTATGTAGTTCGTCGCAGATATCCAATAATTGGGCATAGAAATCCAGTTTGAATGGAACGCGCACGTGGTCACGCCCCCCGTTTGGGACGTATAAATTAAAGAGAATGAAGCCTGGATGATCGCTCCTGATCACGCGTCCCTCAGTATCGAATTCGCTTACACTCAATCCCAATTGTACGTCCAAAGGTGGGGTAGTGGTCAGTGTAGCCACGCCGCTGTAACCGGGTCGTTTTGCCGGGTTCCAGGTGATGTGTGGGAAGGTGGATTCCAATTGGTGTATGTGGCGCAATTCTAGCTGGTCCGGTCTGGCCTTAATTTCCTGTAAGCAGAGAACGTCTGGTGATTGCTGATTGATCCAGGCAAGAACATCTTTCTTTAATGCAGCGCGGAGACCGTTTACATTCCAGGTGATTAGTTTCATGGCTTGATAATTCGATCTTTTCCTGACTTCAACGTAACAGCAATTTATTTACCAGCCTGTTGACTATAGCTATACATGCAGCCATGTATCCGACTACGATCAAAGGAAAGTGAAAGATATAGACAACACTTAAAATGCTGTCGATTAAATACCTGGAGGACAAACATCAATATTGGAATGTGGCGTTCCGTAATCCATCACAGAACACCACATATGTAATTTATTATTGACTATAGATATTCTATAAGCCGAATATTGAGCTTGCAGTGATTCCAATCAGGCCTAATATTGCGTTTGTGATCAACATGATGATGAACCACGCAAGCCAACCCAGAAATACAGTGACGATTGTCTGCAGCCACTCCAGATCCAGTGCTTCCTTGGCCGCAATGAACCACGCCACTAAACCCAGTATCCAGGCGAGGAATATGATTGGACCAACCAGGCAATTCAGACCAGAAATGAAACCTAAAATCCCTAAGAATCCGACGATGTTCCATATATATGCCAGACCCAGTGTGCGGACCAGTTCGTCGAACGTCACCTCTGCGTTGAAGACAGCGCGTCCAACCCAACTTATGATCAATGCTGCAATAGCAAAGCCGATCAGGGCTGCTACTGTGCCAGCGATTGATCCAATCAACCAGTCACTAATGCTAACGCCTACTCTGGCTTTTGATCCTAATTGGCTCAGGAAGGCTATGACAGCGACCAGTATCCAGGCCGTCTGCGTGAACGAAGTGTCCTTTTCTACATCAGCATACACGCCTTTGCGGAAAGTGAACGCGCCAATAATTCGATCCATTAACATGATGAATTCTCCTTGTCCATTGAATTATGAAAATAATTAAAATATGTCTGCGATTGGCAGAGAATTATAGTTGATCTCCCTGTGCACCTCCTTCATCTGTCGCTACTAGAAGCTATTTAAATAATTATAACCCCATCGCGCTGTTTTTGATGTGGGTAGCAGCCTATTCAAATTGAGTTTTTATTTGTAGGATTTATATTGTTGGCTCTTGACAAAGACAATTGAAGATGATATTATTTGTGTCAACAATATTGAACTCAATAATATTTAGATGAAGGATATGATATATTGAAAAGACGAAAGGATCACAGACGGTTTTGGGGAAGATGGCATGACACGAACAGTAGTCGTGAAGGTCATACCTACGATGTGGAATACGACCAATGGACAGAGTGGGAGGCACATTTTACCGATCACCTCGGTATGCCGCCTCAGAAGCACTGGCTGTTTGGGGGCAGGCGTTTCAAGCCCTGGTTCTCCAGGCGTTGGGGTCCTCCAGCCTTATTCAACCCCTTTGTGGCAGAGCTGCTCAGTAAAGGCGGCGGGTTGCTCCCCCTGTATGTGCTGCATCTGCTGGCACAGAAACCCCGTTACGGGAACGATATCATGCGCGCTATTGGGGAGCGTACGCACGGCAGATGGGC
The DNA here is from genome assembly GCA_030622805.1 of Anaerolineae bacterium. GTDB lineage: Bacteria > Chloroflexota > Anaerolineae > Anaerolineales > UBA4823 > JAUXFR01. The sequence continues at coordinate 2,721 of JAUXFR010000169.1, forward strand.
TTCCAATCCGGGAGCGGTTTACCCGCTGCTCAACGCGATGGAGGATCGTGGGTTAGTCGAAGGAGATTGGGAGGATGCAGATAAACGGACCCGCAGGATTTATCGACTTACGCCAGAAGGACAAGATGAGTATGATCGCTTGAAGGACGTTATGCGACCGAAACTCGAAGAGGCGATTAACGTATTGAGGGACTTGTATGATGATTTAGATATGGAAAAGGAGGCATAGATAATGACTGAGAAGGTCATATTTGAGTTTCGCACCAGGCACCAGGCAGGATGAAAAGGGAATGCGCTACGAAATCAAACATCCCACAGAAGGTATAGCGGTTCATGCACCGGCATGGAAGGTTTTTTGTCCCCCGTTCATCCCCTGCAGTAGTTCGAAAAGAGATATTAAACGAGCGTGTAGATTGCGAATGCGATCTCGCCGGCAGATGCGCAAGACGCTGGATTTCTATGAGCGTATGTATGATGATCTGTATGGTGAGGAGCAACCGCAGTAAAAAATTGTGAATATTTTTGGAAAGGAGGTGAGAAAATGGAGAATATCATTACTGAATTCAAAGTCATAGAGACGGATGATGGGTTCCGCATAGAAATCAAAGGCGATAAAGAACAGATCAAAGCTTTCATGGGTGGTTTTTCGGGACGCAAAGGCTGGCATCGTGGTCACCGGCGAGGCCATTGGGGACCAGCGATGGGCTTCCATCCCATGATGTGGATGAATATGGCTCAAGCGTGGGGAGCGTGGGACTTCGATGAAGACGAAGACGACGACGATACGTGATCAATCTCATTAAATAGCACAAAAACTCCTGGTGTTGTGCGAGAGGGATTTCGCAGGAAACTCCAGGAGTTTTTTATTGTGAGAGATTCTTCGATGGGGTTATCCGAATTTCTCCACATCGTGAACCTGGCACTTAATCACTTGGCACGTGTCACATTGTCAATCCACCGGCAGCTTATCCAGTTTACCTTTTAGCAACTTCCGGAGCAGGATATACAAACTAATCACCACAACAAGAGCTACACCTGCCCAGACGGTGTAGCGTTCGATGAGCTGAGTGATAAGCTCATACTGGCTGCTGAATGCGTAACCAAGCCCACCGTAGAGAACAATCCAGATTGATCGCCCCAGTACTACAAAGAATAGATACTTCCAGAAATCATAATGACTGGCGCCAGCTATCAGGTTGATCGGAACATCAAGAGAGTTCAACAACCAGCGGCTCAGTAAAATAGCCCATGCGCCGTACCTGTTGAACCAGTTTTGAGCTTTCTCCCAAGCGCTACCGAATCGTTTGCCAGCCAGGCGTTCTGCCCAATCACCGGCAAAGCGACCGATGAAGTAAGCGACAGCATCTCCGGTTACAGCACCCGCGAATATGTAGAATGTTGCAGGTGAACATTCAAAGAATCCCAGCCTAGCAAAGGCACCTGAAGTGATCAAAATGGGCGTCACTGGAAACGGTACACCAATAGCGCTGGTAAACATTATGAAACCCAGCGTTGATGGGCCGTAATTCTCCAGCCAGGAAAGGAAAAGTTCTACAAATTGTCCATCAATCATACGGGTGTGATTATACAAAAGAAACTAATATTTTGGGGAAATAACCTCAACCATTCATAATCTGCTATCCCTATCCCCCCAGTTTATATAAGCGA
>JAUXFR010000216.1 GCA_030622805.1 Anaerolineae bacterium
ATACGACCAGCTTTTCATCCACCTCGCGAATCCCTTCCACATCGATATCGCTAATCTGAACCGGAATTACATTGTCCTTCTGGAGTTGGGATAACACTTCCATACCACGTCTGCCGCGCTGTCGTCTTAAGCTGTCAGAAGAGTCAGCGATATACTGCAGTTCATTGAGCACAAAGCGGGGTATAAGCAGCGAGCCAACCAAGAATCCTGTCCGGGCTATATCAGCAATTCTTCCATCAATAATAACACTGGTATCGAGCAGTATGGTCCCTGCGGCAGCTTCATCAGGTATTCCCTCCGCTTGATCGGTCGAGGGAGATGACCTCCCTGGCAGGTACTTCAGAACATTAATGATATCGTCCTGCCGCATGACAAAAACAACGATACCAAAATATGCAAAAATCAGCGCTCCGATAAATGGCAGCACGTCACCGAAAGGTGAAGGTAAAAGGGACAGCGGGAACGCTGCCAGGGCTGCGATGAGCAAACCGGCAACCAGGCCAAAAACGCCGGCAACCAGGGTTTGTGCGGAAATTCGGCTCAATACATTGCGGATAGATGTCGCCGGTCGGGTAGTGACATAAGGTGTGAAGATAAAACCGATTACAGCTCCGACCAGACCCAGGACGATGGATGAAATCAGAGTGGATAACTCGAATATGGTTGCCAGTTGGATTCCCCAATATACGCCAAAAGCGGCCAGGATCAACATTCCAATAATACGAAAGATAAGTTCGACGTTCACTTGATAATCTCCTATAAAAAATAAAAAGCGCAAATAATTTTGCGCTCACTCGAATCAACTATCGCAATGCAGTCTATGGTATCAATCGATTGTAAGTGCCCAGATTATCCGGGCTGCAGCCGGGTCCAGAAGAGACCCTGGACATGACAGCTTTGCGATTCTACGATGATTGCGGTCCATTCTTGAAGCAGGATACGAGTGAGCGAATAATGATGATGAATAATAATTTTGATAATTGCTATATCTTACTCCTTACACATTATATAACAAAACCTGATTAAAATGTATAAGAAACATGATAATTCCGAATCGTATTAAAATTGTACGCTGGCTAGATATTGCACTATAATTAATCAAAGATTAACTTCCAGGCTTTATCTACTCAGCCATCAAGGAACAAGGAGAAAATCATGTCATCGGCAGAAATCAGCACCAGGCAGAGTCCCAACGAAAAAGAACACAAACAGATAATTAATGCATGGTCTATGTACGATTGGGCAAACTCTGCCTTTGCGACGACCATCATGGCGGCGGTTCTGCCGGTATTTTATGCTTCGGTAGCGGGTGCAAATTTACCTGGCAACCGGGCGACTGTATATTGGGGTTACACTACATCTATCGCCCTTTTGATCATCGCCATACTTAGCCCCGTTCTGGGTGCGATGGCGGATTTCCGAGGTGCTAAGAAGCGATACCTTACTGGATTTGCCCTGTTGGGAATCGCTGGCACAGCTTTGCTTTTCTTTGTCACGACTGGAGATTGGCTGCAAGCCTCGATATTCTTCATCATAGGAAATATCGGCTTTGCAGGTGCCAACGTGTTCTACGATTCGCTATTGCCCCACATTGCCAGACCAGATGAGATTGACCAGGTGTCTACCAAGGGTTATGCATTGGGCTATCTGGGCGGCGGCATCCTGCTGGCGATCAATTTAGCGATGATCATGCTCGCACCGGAGGATCTGACAGTTCTGATGACGCGCCTATCCCTTCTCAGTGTAGCCATATGGTGGTTAATCTTCACCATTCCCTTGTGGAAGCGCGTGCCCGAACCGCCACGTCGAATCCTGGCTGGCGAAGAGGATTTAAGCCCTGCAAATGCCGGATTCAAACGCTTCTTCCAAACTCTACGCGAGATTACCAAATATCGCGACCTGTTTTTATTCCTGGTAGCTTTCTGGTTGTACAACGACGGAATCGGCACCATTATCAAAATGGCGACCATCTATGGAGCCGAAATTGGCATCGGTCAAACAGACTTGATCGGTGCACTGTTGATGGTCCAATTTGTAGGTATCCCCTTTGCTTTCGGTTTCGGATGGCTGGCGAAGAAGATAGGCACAAAACAATCCATTTACCTGAGCCTGATCGTTTATACATTAATTGCTATTATGGGATATTTCATGCAGTATGCCTGGCATTTTTGGCTGCTGGCTTTTGCCGTCGCAACCGTACAAGGTGGCAGCCAGGCTCTCAGCCGCTCGCTGTTCGGTCGCATGGTTCCCAAGAGTAAATCAGCGGAGTTCTTCGGCTTCTTCAGCGTGAGCGCAAAATTCGCAGGCATCGCTGGACCATTCATCTTCGCTGTAGTTGGGCAGCTCATGGGGCACAGTCGCCTCAGCATTCTCTCGCTGGTGATATTTTTCATTCTTGGAATATTGATCCTCTCCCGGGTTAACGAAAAGGAAGGTATCAGGGTGGCTGAGGAAGAGGAAGCCGCTATTGCGGCAAGCTAAGTCCTCTATTGGTTAGCTTCATCGATAAGAGCGTATCTCCTTAGCGCATCGCTCTCATCAATGGTAGCTTACACAGGTTGAATGCGAAATTCCGCACCTGATGAATATGGAACGCTTGGTTCAAAAAGATAAAGCCCAATTCGTGCGGGAGATGTTCGCTGAAATCGCTCCCCGCTACGATCTCCTGAACCGCCTGATGACGTTCGGACAGGATGTAAGGTGGCGCAATGAGGTGATACAACGCGCTGCGATGCCGGCGCGTGGGAAGCTGCTTGACCTCGGCTCAGGTACGGGGAACCTGGCGTTTGAAGCGCTTGAGATGTGTTCGGCGTGTTTTTCACTGGCTGCGGATTTTACCATCCCGATGATGCGGGTCGGGCGCAGACGCCAACAGGTGCAAGGCGGCCGGGATGATCAGCTTGCCTGGTCGGCTGCCGATGCGCAGCTCCTTCCTTATGCGTCAGGAGCGTTTGATGCTGTTGTGTCCGCTTTCCTGGTACGCAATCTGACGGATGTAGATGAAAGCCTGCGGGAGCAGTTTCGCGTACTCAAAGAGGGGGGCAGAGTCGTCATACTCGATACAACACCCCCGCCCGATAGGTTTTATGCCCCTGTGCTTCGCTTTCATCTCCATACGGTCATTCCAATCCTGGGTAAAGTAATTGCTGGAAATTCTGACGCGTATACTTACCTTCCTGATTCGACCGAACATTTTCTTGCACCAGAAAAACTGGCCAATAAAATGCTCCTGGCGGGTTTTCATGAAGTGGCATTTCGCCGGCTGATGTTTGGAACTGTGGCAATCCATTGGGGAGAAAAGTGAACCGGGAACCCATACTATGAACAAGATTGAGCCTGAGGTTGATCAAGTGCAAAGACTGGTTGTTGGGATCAGCGGTGCTTCGGGTGTGATACTTGGAATTCGTACGCTGCAGGTGTTGCGCACCATGTCAATTGAGACCCATCTCGTCGTTTCTCCATCGGCGCGAATCACGATCGCTCACGAAACGGATTGGAGCATGCCAGATGTCAATCGGTTGGCTGATGTTGTGTACGCTCATGAAAATTTTGATGCGGGGATCGCTTCTGGTTCATTTAATACGCTGGGCATGATCGTGATCCCCTGCCCAATAAAATCGCTTTCAGCGACCGCGAACAGCTATTCCTCAAATTTATTATCACGTGCCGCTGAC
>JAUXFR010000100.1 GCA_030622805.1 Anaerolineae bacterium
GCTGAGTGGGCAAAGTTGGCAATCAATCCTGCACCGTTTATTCCCAACTGCCGATAATCTTTCACAGACTACCAGCGTGTTGAAAGAATATCTCGGATTAATGTTTTATAATTTACGAGGTTGGGAGTAGAATAGAGCGAAGATAGTATCAGACATACGCTGATAATTTTTTAGGAGAAATCGTAAGTGATTAATTCACCCATTCAGGATAAGCATATTGTTTTAGGGATAACGGGGTCGATTGCATGCTACAAGGCGGCAGATCTGGCTTCAAAACTGGCTCAGGCTGGAGCGCTTGTCGATTGTGTGCTGACCGATGCTGCTATAAAATTTATCACCCCGATCACCTTTCAGTCGCTTACCGGCAGAAGGGCATTCATAAACGCTGACCTGTGGGGAAGCGATGGGCATGTACTGCATATCGAGCTGGGTAAGCGCGCAGACCTGATCCTGATCGCACCAGCCACGGCAAACACGCTGGCGAAATTGGCCAACGGTATCGCTGATAACCTGCTCACAATCACGGCTCTGGCAGCGGACTGTCCGGTTCTTATCGCACCTGCGATGGATGGTGGCATGTTCTCCCATCCAGCAACGCAGGAGAATCTGGACAGATTACGCAGGCGCGGTGTGCTGGTGATCGGACCAGGCGAAGGTCATCTGGCGTCTGGAATGGTTGGCAAGGGGCGCATGCTGGAGCCGCTGGATATCCTCGGTCACGTGCGGCTGACCCTGGCGCAAGGAGGTCCGCTGGCTGGGCGCAAGGTGGTCGTAACCGCTGGCGGTACTCGTGAACCGATTGATCCGGTTCGTACCATTACCAACCGTTCGTCGGGCAAGCAGGGATACGCTCTGGCTCAGGCAGCGTTGGATCTGGGTGCGCAGGTAGCATTACTCAGCGGACCAGTTTGTCTGGAAACACCCGTGGGCGCCAAGCAAATGGATGTAAACAGCGCGCAGGAGATGCTGGAGGCAGTGCTGGAGGAAATTCCCAAAGCGGACATATTGATCATGGCGGCGGCGGTTTCTGATTTCAGACCGACTTCACCTGCAGCGGAGAAGATCAAGAAGGATACCGGCGTACCCCGAATCCAGTTAGAGGCAGCTCCAGATATCCTGGTAGAGGTGGCGCAGTATAAAGAACGGAACGGTTGGCCGCAGGTAAGCGTTGGATTCGCAGCCGAGTCGCAGGATCTATTGGAGAACGCGCGTGCAAAGTTGGAGAATAAGAAGCTGGATATGATCGTGGCTAATGATATCAGTGACAACCAGGCTGGTTTTTCCGTAGATACCAACAGGGTTACGATCATTTACCCCGATGGGCACACAGAACCCCTGCCTCTGATGAGTAAGGTAGAAGTGGCAAACGAGATTCTTGAACGGGTGCGGCAATTGATCCTGGTCGATAAATAATTAAGAGATCAGCTAATGTGTTTGTGAGGAAAAGAATGATTGCACATATTTGTGAGCGCAAGAAATGGGAGCGGGCGCAGGAGGAAGGGGAATATCGAACTGTATCACTCGAAACGGAGGGGTTCATCCACTGCTCGAAACCGGAGCAGGTGCTGGCAGTTGCGAATTTCTTGTACCGGGATATCCCGGATCTGCTGTTGTTGTGGATTGACCCGACGCGACTGGTCGCTGATTTGCGCTGGGAAGCCGCCGCAGATGAGGTATACCCACATCTGTATGGCAGCCTGAATCTGGATGCAGTCCGAAAGGTCATCAATTTTGTACCGGATGAAGATGGCGAATTCAGGCATTTGCCAATAGATTAAATAAATGGTATAATAATGACTATAAATGTCCATAATTGGGCTTGCTATGCTAGAACAGGTCTTTCTTGACGCTCAGAAAGCTGTTTAGCAGGACTATAAATTCGATCATTGCAGGAGGAATCATGATACCTAAAGTGGGTGATACGGCTCCAGATTTTTGCCTGGAAAGTCATCAGAGTAAGAAAGTTTGTTTACGATATTTTCGGGGGATGCGCAATGTTGTGCTGGCGTTCTTCCCGTTAGCCTGGACACCGGTCTGAACGAGCCAGATCCCTTCTTACGAGGCCATGAAAGGCCGTTTTGAAGGGGTCGAGACCCAGGTGCTGGGTCTGAGTGTGGACAGTGTGCCGTCATTGAGCGCATGGGCAGAGAGTTTGGGTGGGATCACATACCCGCTGCTGAGCGATTTTTGGTCTCACGGAGAGATCGCGAAATTATATGGAGTGCTGCGTGAAGACGGACGCAGCGAACGTGCCATCTTCGTTATTGACAAGCGCGGCATTGTTCGCTATGTGGATATACACGACATCGATGAGCAGCCGGATAATGAAGAGTTGTTCCGCATGCTGGCAGAGATCGAGCCAAAGCTGACGGCGAAATGGGAAACGGAAAACCTGATCGAAGATCCCGAACCAGAGCCGGAAGCGGATGTTGTCATGTACTGTACACCGTGGTGTCCTGCATGCCGGCGGGCGCGCGCTTATTTCAATGAAAACGATGTGCCATTCGTAGAAGTTGACATCACTCGCGACCGGTCGGCGGCGGAGCGTGTACGCGGCTGGGCGAGTGGTTACGAGACCACGCCAACGTTTAAGATCAAGGGAAAGGTGATCGTTAATTTCAAGCGAAAAGAGGTGGCAGAGGTGTTGGGGATTGAGTTTTAATAAAACGTAGGTCGAACAGAAGTAAGGTAATAAAATCGCCCGGCAGCATTTGTTGCCGGGCGATTTGTACTTTGTTAATCAACAGGGGGGCTATCAATATTATCTATTACATCGTATAGATTTTTTCCATAAGGGTTGTGATAAAAATCACTAGCAATTATCGCGTATGCGTAATATAGTAATTAAGTAATGTTGCAATTGCGTAAATCCTTAACAGATTAAGTTGGACCTCGTATGGAAGCGAGATTATTAGAAAAAGCACAAAAACAAGCGGAATACTGCCGGGTTTTCAGCAACGCCAAGCGGGTTCTGATCCTCTGGCTTCTGGGAACAGAGGAAATGTCCGTCAGCGATATTGCTTCAGCACTTGACGCGTCCCTACAAAATACTTCCCAACATTTACGAGTGATGAAAGATCGAGACATCCTGAGTTCACGTCGGGATGGACAGGTCAAATATTACCGCGTAGAAAAAGGTGAATGCTTAATTAATCTGAATCCGATTAGTGTACAAACGCTTCAAAAGGAGCGTAAAAAAATAACTGAGACAGAAATATAGGAGGCTTTACATGAATACTGTAGATCTATCAACTATCGAAGTAGCCAAGGAAGTAGACGCCCGGGCGATGGCATGCCCAGGACCCCTGCTGGAAGCCAAGAAAAGCATGGGCGCCGTCAAGGTCGGCGAAGTATTGGTAATCTGGTCTGGTGACGCAAAAACGAAGGAAGATATGCCGCGTTGGTGCAAAAAAGTGGGTCATGAGTACCTGGGGGATCTGCCCGGAGATGGCTACGATATGCTTTACATCCGCAGAATGAAATAAGTATCGGCTCTTCAAATTCGGATTGCGTATTTCGTGCACTTCTTGCGTACGAAATACGCAGTTCACTATGAGGATAAGCGCAATGACGACAGGTACGGAAAACAATAAACCCAAAATTTTGATCCTGGCTACCCTGTCTGGTGGCTATGCAGGCGCGGATTCTGTCGGGCAGCTGCATGAAGATTACCCTTCCAACACCTACATCCTTCCTGTGATGTGCCCATGTATGTTCCCCGAAGACTTCTATCTGCGTGCGTTTGAGCGCGGAATTGATGGAATCATTATTATGTACAGCGGCACCGACAGCCCCTACAAAGGTGGCGCGGAGCGAACTGCGGTTTTGGTCAACAGTACGTACGAGATGATGAAAGAACGCGGTATCGACACTCGACGGCTGCGGTTGACCGCTATCTGCACAGTGTGCACAAAACCTTTCCTCAATGAAGTTAATCAAATGGATGAACTGCTTGATGATATCGGGTTTGTGAAGGATGAATTGGCTGTACCAGCATAGGGAAAAGCTTGTATTTAGAACTTATCAATTATTAAAATCAACCCTACAGAAACAGGACCGCAAAACCTCATCATTTACTGGATATCAACCACATAAAGGAGTACTGACCTTGGAAACGTACAAATTTGACGCTCTAGTTGTGGGCGGCGGGATCGCTGGAATGCAGGCTAGTTTAGACCTGGCAGACCAGGGATACACTGTAGCACTGGTGGAGAAGGAACCCAGCATAGGTGGGAAAATGATCGCTTTGAGTAAAGTCTTCCCTACCCTCGATTGCTGCAGTTGTATCACCACACCCAAGATGTCCGCTGTGGCCCATCACGAGAACATCAGCTTATTCACATATTGCGAAGTGCAGGCAGTTGAGGAAGAACAGGATGGTTACGCCGTCCAGGTGCTGAAGAAACCGCGCTATGTGAACGAAAACACCTGCACTGGCTGCCGCCTGTGTGAATATGCCTGCCCGATCGATCTGCCCTCCGCCTTTGATATGAATATGGGCGCAATCCGGACCGTGCGGGTTCCTTTCTCCACGGCGGTGCCACAGATCGCAGTCCTGGATATGGACAACTGCATTCTGTGCGGTAAATGCGAGACAGCCTGCCCGGTAGAAGACTGCATTGATTTCACTCAGGTCCCCGAGGAATTCGAGTTTGAAACTCAAAGCATCGTATTGGCGACCGGTTATGAGACCACGCCGATTGATGCGAAAGCGGAATACGGCGCCGGAAAGCTGCATAACGTTATTGACGGTTTAATGATGGAGAGGCTGCTGGCTCCAACCGGACCCTACGGACGGATTATCCGTCCTGGCGATGGGAAAGAACCCGAATCGATCGCTTATGTGCAGTGCGCCGGGTCGCGGGACGAAACGCTTGGCGTTGAGTACTGCTCGCGGGTTTGCTGCATGTACGCCATTAAGCAGGCCATGTTGATCTCCGGCTCGCTGCCATTGGCGGACGTTACGATCTATTACATGGACATCCGCGCCTTCGGCAAGGGCTACGAGGAGTTTTACCAGAATGCGAAAGCCATGGGTGTGGAGTTCGTAAAAAGCAAGGTTGCCAGGATCACCGAAGATGAGGATCAAAACCCAGTCGTGCGGGTTGAGTTGATCGAAGAAAGTGCCAGGGTAGTGGAAAGGACCCACGACCTGGTTGTGCTGTCGCTCGGGATGCTTCCCGGCGATAACCCGCAGCCCATTTACCGGGTCCCAATCGCCGAGGACGGGTTTGTGTCTGTGCCTTCCCCCAACAGCACCCCATCCAAGACCAATCGTCAAGGTATCTTTGTGACGGGAGCGGCTGGAGGACCGATGGATATTGTTGACAGCATAATCACAGCAGGAAATGCTGCGATCGAGGCGGCTGCTTATATCGAGGCCCATAAAAATGGACACGCCGCCCAGGTTCCTGCCGATGAAGAAATGGAGTTGGCTCATGCCTGAAAAACATGATCTTCCTGAAGAAGAAATAACTCAGGATTCACCCTCCGAAGAAGAAGTTACCCAGGATGCACCCTCCGAAGGTGAAATCCGCGTAGGCGTATATACCTGCCACTGCGGCGGCAACATCAGTGACGTTGTTAACTGCCCGGCTGTCGCCAGTGTGTTGGGGGAAATAGAAAATGTAGTTGTGTCGCGCACTGACATGTCGATGTGTTCGGACGCCGGTCAGTCGTTGATCGAGAAGGACATCAAAGAAAAAGGTGTCAACCGCGTGGTGATCGGGGCGTGTGCGCCATCCCTGCACGAGCAGACATTCCGCGGTACCATTGCGCGCGCCGGTCTGAACCCCTATTATTATTACCACGTAGGCATCCGCGAACAGGATAGCTGGGTGCATCATGATGACCCACAAAGCGCTTCTGATAAAGCCTATCGCCTGATGACAGCC
>JAUXFR010000150.1 GCA_030622805.1 Anaerolineae bacterium
TGGATGAGCTGTACAATCCAGTCCTGACCTCTCCCGACCAGCTAGAAGAACAAATCTCGATCTACACACCCATATTCGAATGTTTGAACCGGTTGGAAGCACCGCGTACAGCCGAGCAGGAGCTGATCCTGCGTCTCAGCGCATTATTTTTAATCTTTGCAGATGGCTTAGATACACCAACGCAGGGAGCTGACCTTCATCTTGTCGATTTAGGCACCGTCAATGATCCTGCAGTCAACCGCATCAGGGCTTCACTGGACCTGCCACCACCAGAGGGTTATGTTTACCTGCGTACCTACACCTCTACTACTGCGATGCCTCCGCTGATTAGACAGATATTTGAACAGCGTAATGTTGCAGGTGTGACCATCCTTTCACGCTATATCGCCGTCCTGGACGAGGAGGGTCAAACATGGACTGATAGCGCACTGCAAGCTCAAACGCTGCCGCGCACGATATCGCACGAGCTGGTTCATGCATATGTCAATTCCACTCTGGGACCAGAGCAGATCGGAAATGTGCCAACCTGGTTCCATGAAGGTGTCGCGATTTACTTCAGCCGCAGTGGAGAAAATCAAGCCATCGTCACTCCGAATTTCACACTCTATACCACCCCGCCACCCGATTACAGACAGTATGATCTGAATTTTAAATTTCTCGAAGCTGAACTTGGTGAAGAACGTTTATTAACGTTGATCCAGCACTCGATACAAAAATCTGACGCTTCCATAGTGCTGGACGCGCTGAACATAAAAAACCAGGCAGAACTCGAGCAGCTATCTCTGAACTGGCAGGCGGCACAAATCCGCAACCGCTCAGTGCTCGCATTGATCGTGATTCTGCTGTTCGCAGGTCTTCTGATGAGCGGGTCGCTCCAGTATGTTGGCATAGCGCAGCCGTACGAACGCTGTCAGATCTGCAGACGCAGGTTCTGGTTTGGGAGAAAAACACAGCTCAGGCACAATATCCCTGCGACAAGGATATGGCTGAACGGAAGCAGCGATTACGAGGACACCTATTCTATATACGCGCATCATGTTTGTGAAACATGCCTGGCAAACAGCCAGAAGGTTTTGGAAACATATAAAGTTCAAAAGAACTTGGAATTGGCGCAGGCACGTAATGAAGCCATCGCAACCTACCGTGAGTGGCTGACCCACGCACCCATTTCTGACGCATACGCAGACCAGGACACTGAATACTTGACGTTTCACCAGGCTGTTGAACTACTGAGCGAAGTCGCCCTTTCATACACGTTTTCGCCACCCTGGCATATTTTTGATCAAGACCTTGTATTTACGCACATCCAGGCAGACCATTCGCTGGATCCCATCACATCTCCCCCTCCCGGCTATCATCAAATATTACAGAAAACGATCTTTTCCCAGGGTAAAAAAAGACGATATCTGGGCTCGTTGAAGGTAAACGTCCATGACAAGTATATGATTATCTGGTCTGATTAAAACCTGGAACAAACCCTGCAACTGTTAAGTGGATTAATTGTTCATAATTATCGTAGTAAAATCCATTCAATCATCTACATAAGGGTTTGACGACCATGAAAAAAACCACGCCGATATTATTCACCATAACATTCCTGATTCTGTTGGCTCTACCACAGATTGTTACCTATGCGCAGCAATCTGCTCCAGTTGTGGAAGGTCTCATCGCATATATCGGTGAAGATCATAATGTTTGGATCCTGCATGGCGATTCTTCAGAAAGCGTTCGTGTTACGACAGACGCAACGGATGCCGATCAATATTTGCTGCCTCGCTTTTCACCAGACGGAAGCATGCTGTCTTACTGCAAATTGATCGATAAAAATCCAGACAAAGCGATGCTGTTCGTATCCCGGGTTGGTGAATGGCAGCCTATCCTTATCGCAGACAAAGTACACTGCTACGACTGGCCTTCTTTGAGCTACGACTGGTCACCGGACAGCACAAAGATCATCTATACCTATCCATTTTCATCCAACAATGAAGCGGGGCGCGGCACTGAACAGTGGTCTTCTTATAGCGGAATCTGGCTGGCTGAAATCAACAACGGCGCAGTCAGCGAGATCATCCCTCCCCCAGGAAAAAATCCGTTGATCAACCCACAATGGTCACCAGATGGTGACTGGATTAAACTCTATGAATACTCCTTTACCGGAAGTCGAGGTAATCTACTGACCGGGCACAACGATACCGGCACCCTCTACACCTGGTTTGGTGGCAGCAGCGTCTGGCCTGGAACATCGGACTGGTCGCCAAACAGCACCCAGATTGTGTTCGATGAAATCGCCTATACCGGGTTTCGTGGTGCAGGAATTTATGTTGCCTCACCGAATGGGGAAAACATCACAAAAATTTACAGCAATCCCAACCAGATGGCCAGATATCCGATCTGGTCGCCTGATGGAAAAACGATCGCCTTCCAATCCACCATCGTCAATCAAAACCCGGTCCTGATATTGGTGAACTCCGATGGAAGCGAACCCCTTCCAGTATATACCGGTCACAAACGCATACTTCCATTAGCATGGTCACCTTCCGGTCGAAAACTGCTGTTCAGCACATATGTTGAGGATCAGATCATGATGTTCGTCTATGATCTCGACAACCAGGATACCCGGCAGCTCGGTACAGCGGGTGCCTGGAGTATAGATTGGAATATCGGGTTGATTGCCACTGAACAGACTCAGGAGACAACCGTTATCCCCGATTTCCCATACAGTGACACCCTGATGGTCTACGTTGCGCCAGACCGCAGACTGGTGTTGTACGATCCACAGGATGGCAGCGAATTGGATTTAACCGAACCATTGGCTGTAACCAGTTTCTATGCTTCCCCAAGTGGGCACAAGCTGGTCTCAGGTCGGCGTATGATATCGCTGGAGTTTGAAGAAAACGATGAACTGCATATCATTGAATCGGTGCTGCCGGCCGCGCCGATCGGTGAGGAGATCAATTGGGCACAGGATGAAAATCAACTCGCTTTCATGGATTGGCGTGATAATGTTTGGATCGCAGATATCGCTGGGGGTGGAGAACAAATCCAGGGGGCTGCCACACTCCCTGATTGGAGCGCGGATGGCAATTGGATCAGCTACTGCGCACAGGATGATGTCCTCTTCGTGCTTGGCGAAAACGGGTCGCCTATAGAAATTGCCCGGAACTCGGATTGTGAAACCCTGTGGTCGCCGAGCAAGAATTTGATGGCATACAACACTTTGATTTCTTCTCAAGCGGAGTCTTCTCAGGCATATGTGTATGATGTGAACAAGGAGGGATCCACACACATCCTTGAAAATGCTGAAGTAATCAGCTGGTCACCCGATGGAAAATATCTGGCGCTAAATTCCATCAACATTCAGACGGATGAAGGATCTGGATATCAGGTATATGCCAGTTCGCCAGATGGCAAGAAAATCCTGGAGCTGGGGGAAATATCCGATCAAACCCCCGGACTTAGTGAATGGATGATCACAGACAGTGATTATTTGTTTGGTCCTTTTGCTATTGCGACAGATCTGAGTTCCGCAACGCGTGTCGCAGACGGGATCCTTTCCTATTCCAAGAACAGTGGTCTCTTCCTGGCGAGCAATAAAGAATTGCAGTTCGACATATTATCATGCATCGACTCTGCTACGGTACAGCAGGTACGTTTGCTGACAGTCGACCGCACGGATATCCCGACCGATTTCCTGCCCGGGATATGGGGATGGATGTCTCCTGATGGAAGAAGCGCGATTACCCGTACGTATTATGATGGCGCTTTTGTTAATCTGCGTCACGAATGCGAAGACGCTGCCCAGTCCAATCTGCCCTTTGGTGATTTCCCTGATATAGGCACATATTCCGACGATGGACAATTCTTCTATGTGAACATAATTAATAATGGTCAGCAGAGCTACATCCAGATTTTCAACCTGGAGACCAGCGAACTGGAAAGGATTCCTGTAGCAAACCATTATGGCGCTGGCTGGATAACAAGCCTGGAAAAACCGGGTATTCACTCCATCACTGGACGGGTGACAGAAACAGACGGCGCACCGCTCACGAACGCTTCTGTGTTCATCGATGGCATACTGGTAACCACCACAGACGGTACGGGTTCCTACGCCATCATCCGATTGACCCCCGGTGAGCACAAGATAACCATCCAGAAGCCCGATCACAATTTCTCGCCTGCGGAGTATTCGATAACAGTGCCTCCAGATGCCGACCGGGTGGACTTCAGAGGCTCAACCGGCGCCCCTCCAACCCCCTCGGAAACGCCGGATTCAGCTGCAGAACCTTATGCCCCGCCAACCGATATCACTCCAACGCCGGATGATGATCTCGATCTTGGAGGTATCGTATCAACCGTAGGGTCATACTTCGACTGGCTGCTCTCCTATATAAGCACGAATATTAAACAGATCATACTACCTGGGCTTTACTCACTACCTGTGATTTTTGAATCTGGTCAAAATACCCTTATGATCGCGGCTTGCGCCCTCGGAGTTCTCCTGCTCATCCTGCTGGCGATAATTATCTATGTCGTCCGTCGTGCGAGGCTGAAAAAGGCATCGGACAAACCCATCCCACAGAAACCACAAACAATCCCTGTGCCCACATCTCAGCCTGCTCCTGAACCTGCGGCAGGTACAATCCAGACAGAGACTGCAGGACCGCAGCCAACACCGGTCCCA
>JAUXFR010000086.1 GCA_030622805.1 Anaerolineae bacterium
GAGGTATGGGGCTCGACAAACAGTCAACATCCATAAAGATATCCTGGCTTATGTGCGCCGGTACGACGATCGTTCGTTGCTGATATTGATGAACCTCACAGAGGGTGAGACGATTATAGACCTGGATGGATCCTGGAACCAGATCCTGATCGCTACGCAGCCTTGTTCACTGGAATATCGATCAGGAAGGTGTCACATATCCTTGCATGGATATGCGGGGATTGTGATTGGTTCATAAAAAAGGATCATTCGGAGGTTATCGCTGTTGAGAAAGGAATTGAATAATTTCGCACTCCTGATACTAATAACCAGCCTGATGATTGGATGTTCTAGCAGTACAGCATCACCAACGGGGGATATTGCGGTTCAGCCTCCCGGTACAACGACATCCACAAGCACCCCAACAGCTGCTTCAGAGCCCCAAAGCATAACTGATGAAGCGGGTTTGTATTGGTGGAATGAAGACGTGTTCTATGAGATCTTTGTTCGTTCATATTTAGACAGCGATGATGATGGAGATGGTGATTTTATCGGACTGATCGATGAACTGGATTACTTAAATGATCACGATCCTGATACCAGCGATGATCTGGGCGTACGCAGTCTTTGGTTGATGCCTATATTCCCCTCGCCATCGTATCATGGTTATGATGTCATCGATTACTACAATGTCAACCCGGATTATGGAACGCTGGATGATTTCAGGCGATTCATAGATGAAGCGCACCAACGCGGAATTAGGGTAATCATTGACATGCCGCTTAACCATACTTCCAGCCAGCATCCCTGGTTTATCGAGTCGCAAAAACCTGATTCAGCATATCGAGACTGGTATATCTGGTCCGATACCGATCCAGGGATGATCGGTCCATGGGGGCAGCAGGTATGGCATTCGGGTGCTACAGGCTATTACTATGGAGTTTTCTGGGGTGGCATGCCGGATCTGAATTATCGCAACCCCGAAGTGACAGAAGAAATGGAGAATATCTTCAGATTCTGGCTGGAAGATGTAGGGGTTGATGGATTTCGCCTTGATGGTGCCAGATATGTAGTTGAAGAGGTGGATGAGCTTGCGGATTCGGAAGCAAATTTGCAGTTCTTTGAAGATATGCGTTCGTTTGTAAAGGATATCAACCCGGATGCGCTGTTGTTAGGTGAAGTTTGGACGAGCAATTTTGCCGCAGCCACTTATTTAAAACGGGAAGCCCTGGATTTGGTGTTTGATTTCGATTTAGCCAGTGCATTCATGTCCAGCGCTGGTTCTGGGCGTGCAGAGAGCGCGTTAAATCAATTAATGTTCTCCTTGAAACTGTTCCCGCCTGGGCAATTTGCACCGTTCTTGACCAATCATGACATGAACAGGGTTATGTCTCAGCTAGGTGGGGATGTTGAGAAGGCGAAGAATGCCGCGACTATGCTGTTGACCTCTCCTGGTGTGCCGTTTGTTTATTACGGCGAGGAGATAGGCATGCTTGGTCAGAAACCTGATGAAAGAATCCGGACCCCGATGCAGTGGTCGCCAGAAGAGCATGCGGGTTTCACAACCGGTGTGCCCTGGCAATCGGTCAATCCGGATTATCCAGAGAAGAACGTCGTCCTTCAGTCCACTGATCATGATTCTTTGCTTTATTTTTATAATTCCCTCGTCCGGATAAGAAACCAGAGCGAGGCGTTGAGATTTGGTGATACCTATCTTATCGAGAGCCAGGCACCAGGAGTATATTCAATACTGCGCGCTTATGAGGATGATCTGGTGCTGGTTGTGCTTAATCTTGGGAATGAAGAGGTGAATGATTTTGGATTAAATCTCTTGTCCGGACCACTTGAAGGAAACTACCAGGTGGTGTCATTGATTGAAGACGGTCAATACGCAGAACTTATCTCTAGTGATACCGGTGGATTTGAGGATTATCAACCACTTCCTACACTGCCTCCATATGCCAGACTCATTCTCCAATTGAAATAATGGAACTGATCAATCTGAGATCGCGAAGATTCTGGATCTTTGTCGTCGTATTACTTGCATTGTTAATCCGTGTTTGGGCTGCCAATCGTTTGCCGGTGGACTTTGATGAGCCCGTATATGTCCAGGCGGGGATTGATTATGCTGAATTGATCAAGTCTGGCGACCTGATGGGCGTAATAAACTATCCAGAGAATCCAGAACACCCCCCATTAATAAAATTGTTGTACGGCATGATTGTTCTGGCGTTGAAGGACCAGGCGCAGTGGTGGCTGGTGTTGCTTTCCAGCCGTTATCTATCTGTGCTTTTCGGGACACTGGCAGTCTTAATTGTCGCGTTAATGGATCCCCTGGCAGGTGGCCTGATGGCAGTGCAAACATTGATGGTGAAATACACTGGTCAGGCCTATTTGGAGGCACTGCCGCTTTTTGCATCCGTCTTTGCTGTATATGCATTGTTAAAATCGTCGAAATTGTATGATCGCTGGTTCTGGTTCTCTGCATTTACATTGGGTATGACGGCTGCCGGAAAATTCAGCTACTTCCCAATTTTGATCGTGGTCCTGTATCTGTATATATTTGAAAAAAAATATCCCTGGAAAAGCATATTGATTTTTCTATTTGTCGGTGGGGCGGCTTTCTTTGCGCTTAATCCCAGCTTATGGAGCGACCCGCTCGATCGATTTATTGGATCAATCCTGTTCCATGCACAGTATTCACAGGGGGAGCACGTCCTGAACGTTGGTTATCCATGGTACCAACCCATACTATGGGTTGCTCGGTCCTGGGGATACGAGTGGCATCCCGGGGTGATCGTATATTTCGGATTCGATGGATTGATATTCTTGTCTGGGCTGATTGGGTTACGATTTGAATGGCAGAATCGTCGCTGGGTGGTGGTATGGCTCGTTTCTGGCATGCTGTTTCTATTGTTGTGGCCCACGAAATGGCCCCAATATGCGCTCGTGGTGCTGCCTGCGTTCTGTCTATCTGCCAGCGTAAGCATGACTCGTGCCTATCGATGGCTGCAGGAACAGGAAAACTATTACCAGTGGTTTACAGATATGTTGCCAAAGCCATCCAGGTTCATTTGGGTCGGCGCAATTTTATTAGTTGTTGTGCTGGCTCTGGGATGGCTGGTTAACAGCATTGTTATCGGTTTCAATCGTGTGGGATGGTCTAACATAAATAGTGCAGTGTCAGAATTGCCAAGCAACACGGTTTACGCCGTTCTAATCAGTTCTGAGGGAGACACTATTCTTGGAACAAATAACGGTGCAGTGATCTGGTCTTTTACAGACAATGTGAGGGATGATGGAGAATGGACCATCTATAATCAACAAAATTCCAGCTTACCTGATAACCGGGTGCTGTCCGTAGCCGAAGATCCGGATGGCGGATACTGGTTCGGAACGCGTTCGGGTCTGGCGCATTATGATGGAAGTCAATGGAAGACATTTGTTAAACAGGATTTTGGTCTTCAAGGGGAAGAGGTTCATGCGGTTGCGGTTGACAGCCAGGACAGAGTGTGGATCGGAACGAATGCAGGGGCGGCAGTGTTTGATGGAGATCATTGGGTCAGTTTTTCAACCCAGAACTCACCGTTATTGGTTCCGCTTATACTGTCCATGGAAATCGAACAATCTCCAACCGGAGACGTGGTCTGGTTTGGAACTGCTGTGGGTGTCAATCGCCTGGAACCTGATAGTAGTGAGTGGGAGCAAATCACGCCAGGGAATTCAGGGCTTGGTGTTGGTGGGGTGTCGGATCTGCTGATTGATTCATCTGGGAGATTATGGATCGCTACGCTTGGCGGTGGTTTTAGTATATGGGATGGGTCGGACATTTCCCGCTATAGTGTATCAAATTCAGATTTACCTTATAATATTGTACAAGCGGTTTATGAATCCGACCCGGGTGTATTTTGGATTGCCACATCCATACCCAACCGTTCGGGTGGACTGGTTTCCAGATTTGATGGAGCAAAGTGGGAGTCGTTCCCGCCCAATCGCTCAGGTTACTCTGGAGCTGAAACTATGACCATATCACAGACTGTAGATGGAAAATTATTGTTTGGGACGCTGACCGCCGGTGTGGATATTTACGAACCGAAAGACTAGATTCTTTTTACATAATTGAAGAAATTGTACATCCGATTTTATCGAAGATTTCGGAGTAAAAAATGAAGAAAAACCTGATTCCCATCTTGAACATCTTGATTATCCTGACGTTTTTATTGGCTGCCTGTGCAACGAAGACGCCAACAGAAACGCCATCTATAGCACCTGAATCTACGTCTGAACCGACTGAAGAGCCAGAGCCAGGTGAACCTACCGAGCCAGCCGAAGAACCTATCTATCTGGCTATTATCTGGCATCAGCACCAACCGGTATATTTCAAAGATCCTGAGACTGGTGTTTATGTAAAACCCTGGGTGCGTGTACATGCCAGCAAAGATTACGTTGACATGGCTGCAATGTTGGAGGATTATCCGGAGATTCACGCCACATTCAACCTGACTCCCAGTTTAATCGGTCAGCTTGATGATCTAGAAGCTGGTGCGAAAGATTTATACTGGGTGTTGACGGAGGTGCCTGCCGATCAATTGTCGGATGATCAAAAGCAGTTTCTGCTGGACAGGTTCTTCGATACCAATCGTAAGGTGATCGCACGTTTTCCGCGCTACCAGGTATTGTTAGAGAAAAGAGAAACCGATGAATTCACAAACCAGGATTATCTGGATTTACAGGTCCTCTTCAACCTGGCCTGGACTGATCCCGACTGGCTGGAGCAGGAGCCCCTTGTCAGCCTGGTGGCTAAAGGGGAAAATTTTGTAGAAACGGACAAGCAGATCATATTGGATGAGCATCTGCGGTTAATTGCTGAGGTGCTCCCGATCCATCGCAGACTGCAGGATGAGGGTCAGATCGAAGTTACGATGACACCCCTGACACACCCCATACTTCCCTTGCTGATCACAACTGACCTGGCGAAAGTGGCTTTACCGGATATTGAAATGCCGGCGAAGAAATTTGTGTATGGGGAGGATGCCGTCGCACAGCTGCAGTTGGGGGTGGAGCTGTATGAAGATCATTTTGGTAAGCCTCCATCAGGAATGTGGCCAGCGGAAGGGTCCGTCGCTCAGGAAATCGTAAGTATGGTTGCATCGAATGGGATCGAATGGATGGCTTCAGATGAGGGCGTTCTGGCCAAGAGCCTGGGTATGAACAGCTTTACCCGCGATTTAAATGAGGTCGTCAGCCAACCAGACGTACTGTACCGTCCATATTATGTCGAGGGCAGGCAGGGTGGTCCGGTGGCGATGGTCTTTCGAGATATCGTCATATCCGATAAAGTGGGTTTCACATACTCTGGAATGGAAGGAGAATTAGCCGCGAAGGATTTCATCAACCGTATTCATGCCATCCGTGAAGCACTCCAGGAGAGCGGCGCTGAGGGACCTCATCTGGTATCTGTGATCCTGGATGGAGAGAACGCCTGGGAGCATTATGAGAACGACGGGAAGGAGTTCCTGCACAGCCTTTACCAGGGACTGAGTGAAGATCCGCTCATAAAGACACTTACACCAAGTGAATTCCTCGCGATAGCGCCTGAGCAGCCATCTATCGAGAACCTTTGGGCTGGTTCCTGGATCAACGCCGATTTTGGCACCTGGATCGGGGAAGAAGAAGAGAATCGCGCCTGGGATTATCTGGCTACAACGCGCGAAATGCTGGGGAAGTACTTAAAAGGTATCCGTCAGGCTCCGAGTGAAGGTGCTCTGGAACAGGCACAGATGAACATGTACTTCGCAGAGGGTTCAGACTGGTTCTGGTGGTACGGGGCAGATCAGAATTCAGGGGATGACGAATCCTTTGATCGCCAATTCAGGGAGACCTTGAAGCAAGTCTACATCGCGCTTGGAGAAGAACCGCCGATTTTCCTGGATGTACCGATCATTGCGCAGCAGCCAGTCTCCGCCGATCAGTCTTCTTCAGGCTTGATCTCACCCATCATCGATGGTGTTGTGGATGAAGGGGAGTGGGATGGCGCAGGTGTGTACCTGGCTTCTGGTGGAGTGATAGCTGGCGGGCAGCCTTACTTCAGCAGTCTTTCCTACGGTTTTGACGCACAAAACTTATATTTCCTGATAAAAAGTGAGCCTGATTATGTTCAGCCTCTTGGAAAAAGCAATGTAGAAATATACCTGAAAATTCCCGGTGGTGGTCCGTTGAACAGCTTCAGTCGGGCTGGCACACTGCTGGGATTCGCGGCGAACCGAATGGTCGCAGTTGAGATGCAGGACGTGAATCTAATAGGGGTTGAATTGTTTGCTGCGCAAGGGGATGAAGAGTGGATCGCGGAAGAAGAACCGCTGGAAGCCGTAGCAATGGCAGGGAATGTGATCGAACTGGCTGTGCCCATGGAGCGATTCGGTGCCGTAGATACCGGCGATCGTATAAACTTGCGCACAGCGCATAATTTCACTGCGATCATAAATGATACGGAAAGTCTTATGGATGACGATATTATCCCTGGCAGTGGTCCAGCGCTGATTGCGGTTCCTGATCTGGGGACGGTA
>JAUXFR010000093.1 GCA_030622805.1 Anaerolineae bacterium
CCGGAATGATTTACGTTCACAATCAATCCGAAGCCAACCGAAACGTTGATGAAACGGTGTTAGAAAAATCCGCGTTCGCTGCCATGCAGTATGTTGGGGTCCAGGCAGTCGCCGATTTGTCCATCATCATATCCGATGACGCGTATTTACATGAACTTAATCTTAAGTTCCGGGAAGTTGACAGCCCAACCGATGTGCTTGCATTCCCCTCTGGAGAAACAGATATTGACACCAGTAGGACATACTTAGGTGATGTGATTCTCTCCTGCACCAGAGCACAGGCTCAAGCCCAGGCTGCTGGACACGCGCTGGAAAGCGAATTGCAGCTCCTGGTCGTGCACGGCGTGCTCCATCTATTGAGCTATGATCACACAGATGAAGAGAGCAAGGATCGCATGTGGACAGCCCAGAGAGAGATTCTGGAGAGCCTGGGCTTACCGCACGAAGTGATCTCCTCTTTAAATACATCTGTCTAGATAAACTATCAGGTTCAATCAACTCGACAGAGCCATACACTTCTATGCGCGCCTTTCTTAAATCGAGAGCTTTATCATTCACATACGCATTTTCTGGCTGGTGGCACGTCATCCGAACACAGCGCAACGCCTGGATACACGCTCTTGTCGGTTTAATGGTCGTGGTTCTTGGTTTCTGGCTCGGTATCTCCCCACGCGACTGGGCCGTTATTGTCCTAGCGATTGCCCTGGTCTGGACTGCTGAGTTTATCAACACCGCACTTGAAGCAATTGTAGACCTGGCAAGTCCAGAGACGAACGAACTTGCTAAAGCTGGTAAGGACGTCGGCGCTGCCGCCGTTCTGATCGCCGCACTCTCTTCAGTTATAATTGGCCTGCTCATCCTTGGCCCACCACTTTGGCACAAGATTCAGACCTTGATTTTCAACTCGTGATTGGACTAAGCGATTTCACCCAAACCCTAAATCAACCGATCCTTAATTTCCTGATTACCTATGTGCCTAATCGACCAATCCCTAATTTCCCAATCACCTAGCCCCCTACCTTTTGGAGCATACTTATGAATTCATCTTTCCGTTTCGGCACCGTTGGTTCTCCAAAATCTACCCCAAAAAAACCCGGTGGTACGGTTGGGGGTATTCTCAGAACCGCTGAACTCGGTCTCAACGCGTTAGAACTGGGTTGGGTGCGTGCCGTGCGTGTATCAGAGAAGACCTGCCAGAAAATCTCCACAACCGCACAAGATCAGGGTGTATCGATCAGTGTACACGCTCCATACTATATCAACCTGAATGCTGACGATGAAGAGTGGCCCAAATCACGCAAGCGGTTGATGGACGCATCACTCTACGGCAATCTTGCTGGAGCCACGGATATTGTCTTCCACCCCGGTTCTTATTTTGGCGAACAACCCAAAACAGTCCTTCCCTTAGCAATCGAGCGTCTCGAAGGCTGCCTCGCCGAACTGCGTGAGGGCGACAATCCCGTTATTCTGCGACCCGAGACGATGGGCAAAGGCGCCATGCTCGGATCCCTGGAAGATACGCTGGAGATGAGTAATGCCATTCCAGGAGTCCAGCCCTGCCTGGATTTCGCCCACCTGCATGCACGCCCCGGTGATGGGTCCATGAATACCTACGATGAATGGTCCGCTGCCCTGGAGCTGTACGGGGCAAAGCTCGGAGAAGATGCCTTACAGAACCTGCATATTCACCTGTCAGGGATTGAGTACAGCGAGAAAGGTGAACGGAACCACCTGCCGCTTGAGGAGGCAGACCTCGATCTGGAAGCGATCCTGCGCGCATTGAAAGACTTCAACTGCAGCGGTCGTATCCTGTGTGAAAGCCCAATCCTGGAAGAGGACGCGCTGAAGATCAAGCATACCTGGGAAGCGATGAACTGAAGGGTGGCTAAAAGCAGCGATAGATGAACGATAATCAGAAAGTGCACGCTCTTCAAGAGCTTCACAACCAACTGAATCATTGCCGGCTGTGCCTGGAGGCGGGTTATGACATCTTCCCTCGCGCGATCATCTCCGGCGGCATGGGAGCGAGTTTAATGACCATTGGACAGGCGCCAGGCATTACAGAAAAGGAGGCCGGGCGTCCGTTCAACGCTGGCAGCGGTACACGCTTGTTTAAATGGCTGAGCCTGGCAGGCATCGAAGAGGACTGGTTTCGTGCCACGCAGTACATGACCTCTGTTACGAAATGCTATCCTGGACGGGCAAACTCAGGGGCAGGAGATCGGGTGCCCACACGTGCTGAGCAGCAGTTGTGTCGCCCGTTCCTCGATAGTGAAATTGAACTGATTGATCCGCGGCTCATCATCCCCATTGGGCGTCTGGCGATCAATTTGTACTTCCCCACTAAACTATCGCTGGCTCAGGTGATCGGAACGCAGAAGCAGGTAAACGGTCGCTGGATTGTTCCCCTGCCTCACCCATCAGGCGCAAGCCGCTGGCACCAGACCGAGTCGAACCGGGCGCTGGTCGACCAGGCTATCACTCTAATACGCCAGCACGTCAGCGATATTTTTCCAGAGTTATAGAAAAATGTGTATCTTGAATTGATTATGGCGTGAACTTGCGATTGTTCACCGCATGGTTCCGCGTCCTATTCCCCCGAAGACGGTAAAATTTGAATATCTGACTGCTCCCACTTCAACGCCATCCATTCATGCAGCGCGATTTCCTGCAGCACCAACCTGGCATCCGGTGTGAGAACCCGTTCAGGATCTCGTTCCAGCACCAGGATGATATGATAGCCAATATCCGATTCGAACACTTCGCTGTATTGACCCTCATCCAGTGTAAAAGCGACCTCTTCGACAGACGGAACGAGCGCATAGCCGCGCGGGAACCATCCCAAATCACCGCCTGTAGTTGGGTTGTACTCCGCAGCCAATGTGGTGAAATCAGCACCTGCCTGCAAGCGCTGTAAGATCTCGTTTGCTTCCTGTAGATCTATTACGAGTATCTGTCGCACATGCACCTGCTCGACCGCTTCGGGAACCCCGGCGGTTATTTTATCCCTCATCCAGGCTGCGCGGATGGCACGCGCAAGCGACACCTGAAAACTATCCTGATCGTAGTGGTTGGCTGACATCCACTCATCAAACGCCTCTCTCCCCCCGCTTTCACTGATCACACGATCCATTCGATCCTCTAACGTACCTTCTTCCAGTTGGAAGCCGTCCGCATCAGCAGACTGGGCGAGCAGTGTGATGGAGATGAGATCGTTCAGCACGAGTTCTTCATCATCAGAGACCAGCTCTCTTCCCACGGCTGCCTGGTAGCGCGCCAGTTCTGCCTGGAATTCAGCTAACGTGATCCCGTCACCATTTACGCTTGCCGCCAGAGGGGCTGGTGTGGGCGAGGGCTGCTCGGGCGTATACGACGGCGTCGGGTCAGCAATCAGCGTTGGGCTGGTCGTAACTTCTGGCAAACTGGCAGTCGGTGTCTCGTCAGTGCCACCACTGCAGGCGAACAGCAGCAGAAACAGGATGCCAAACCAGAGATAACGCCCCGGAAAGTGTACATTCATTCTCATAAGCGAAACAGATTATACGATACACTTGCGCTTCTGAGTTAAAACCCCGATGAAAGGGTAAAAGTCGCCTCCCAAATATCAAAGATACAAATTATACTCTTGGACAGATCAGGGCTTATAAAATGAAACAAAATCTCCTCAAAGCTATCGTTTCGATTATCCGCTTCTTGTTTGAGGTGCTCACCACAACGGAAGTATTTGGCATCGACCTTGTCCCAGAAGACAGCGGATGTATACTCGCCATGAACCATCTGAGCCGGATAGATCCAGCGCTGGTCTACGTTGTATTAGACAGGCACAAAATACTTGAGAGACACCCAATGACTGCGCTTGTAGCCGATACATACAAGAACGTTCCAGGGATCAACTGGTTAGTTAATCTCGTTGACGGCATCTGGATCAACAGAGAGGATGCGGACTTCCATGCTATTCGTGAGGCTCGCCAATTTATGCTCAACGGCGGTCAACTGGGCATCGCCCCCGAAGGAACCCGCAGTCATACGCAGGCGCTCATTGAGGGAAAGATTGGCGCCGCATTTCTGGCGGATAAGGTGCAGGTACCGCTGGTTCCGATCGCAATTACAGGGACCGAAAGTACATTTTACGAATTATTACACTTTCGGCGCCCACATTTTACCCTTGAGGTTGGCGAACCTTTTCAGCTCCCTCCGCTAGATCGCCAGAATCGCAGCGATTCCTTGCGCTGCAACACCGATGAGATCATGTGCAGGATCGCAGTGATGCTCCCCCCAAAATACCGCGGAGTCTATGCTGATCATCCCCGTTTGAAAGAACTGCTGTCAGAACAGGAGTAGGATATTTGCGCTTTTCACCTTGACAACATCTCCTTTTAACGGATAATAAGTGACAATCGAATTACCACAGGCTTTGACGGAGATAAGTAAGCCAGACGAGCATCGGCGTTTGATGCGTTGAAAGAAGCTGCCAGGGAGGCCAGGGGCATTGACTGCAACCCCAGCCCAGCTTTTGCTGACCGAAATTCCCTCCTGAGCCGCCCAGGGGAACGGTCAAAGAAAGCGTTTGACTTAATAGTTTGGGACGCAGCCCCAGCGTTAGCAGGGGAGCCAATCGTGAGATGGGTATATTGCACACTCACCGTTGGCGTTCAAGTGGTCTGCCAGGCGCAGGCAAGAAGGGTGGTACCGCGGGAGTTTCATCCCGTCCCTTTTGGGACAGGATTTTTTGTTTAATGGAGGTACGATGCTGGCAAAATTAGATACAATCGAACAGGAAGCGCTGACCTCGCTTGGATCGGTTGAAGATGAGGAATCACTGGAGCGCTGGCGAGTCAAACATCTTGGACGCAGTTCCCCGCTGATGGGTACTTTTGACCAGCTGGGAACACTTGCCAAAGGTGAACGCCCAACAGTTGGGCGGCGCGCAAATGAGATCAAGAAGGTCCTGGAAACAGCGTATCAGGAAAACAGCGAGACGCTGCGAACGACCGCCATCCAGCGTTCCCTGCAGGCTGAGAGTCTGGATGTCACCCTACCGGGACGCACAGCGCTGCACGGACGACTGCACCCAACAACTCAGACCATGCGCACCATCTACGCCATCTTCGCTGACATGGGCTTCCAAATCTACCTGTCGCGCGAGGTTGAAACGGACGAGTACAACTTCCAACTGCTGAACTTCCCTCCCCATCACCCGGCGCGCGAGATGCAGGACACCTTCTTCGTCGAATCCGAGGGTGATCGAGGTGACAACCCGCTCCTGCTGCGTACGCACACTTCGCCAGGGCAGATCCACGCCATGCGAGAGTTCGCTGCCGCCAATCCGGAGAACCCGCCGCCGGTACGCATCATCCTGCCGGGTATGTGCTACCGGTACGAGCAGATCACCGCCCGCGCCGAGATGCAGTTCAACCAGGTCGAAGGTCTGGCAGTCGGCAGCGATATCACCTTCGGTGACTTGAAAGGTACCCTGAGCGACTTTGCACGCCGGCTTTTCGGGCAGCAGGTGCGCTCACGCTTCCGCGCCTCGCACTTCCCTTTCACCGAACCCAGCGCCGAGATGGACATCGAGTGCTTCGTCTGCGGTGGAAGTGGCTGCTCTGTTTGCAAACGTTCCGGTTGGCTGGAGATCCTCGGATGCGGCATGGTGCACCCCGTGGTACTGCAGAACGGAGGCTACGACCCGCAGCGCTATACCGGGTTTGCCTTCGGTATGGGTCCCGAGCGCAGCACCATGCTCAGGCACCGTATCGATGATATCCGCTATTTCTTCGGGAATGACTTGAGGTTTTTGGAGCAGTTTTGAGGGATTAGGTGATCAGGCGACCAGGGATTAGTCAATCAGGTAACCAGGGATTGGTTGATCAGGTAATCGGGTAACTAGGGATTAGTAAATCAGGCAGATAAGGATTTGTACATGAAAGAAAATGCCGAAAGAGGATTGAAGAGCCTGAAACTCTGGCAGCGGTCAATTGTCTTTGCTAAAAGGATCTGCAGCGAGATTCTGCCACTAATGCCACCTGATGAGAAATTCTCTATGACATCCCAGTTGAGACGGTCTTGCCAGAGCGTTCCGGCTAACATCGCTGAAGGGTATGGCAGATATTATTACCAGGACAATATTCGCTTCTGTTATATTGCTCGCGGTTCTCTGGAAGAAACGTTCAGTCACCTCACCCTGGCACGTGAACTCTATTACCTGGAAC
>JAUXFR010000193.1 GCA_030622805.1 Anaerolineae bacterium
ATCATCGATCCGAGGAACACGTATGCGGTGGGTGTGCGCATCACCGACAGTGACGGCAATTTGATCTATATCAACACATCGGCTTACAATGTGATAACGGGCGGTAATCCATCCCAGGTGGATGTGATGGTAGAGCCGGTGTAGCAAATAATACCTATGTAGTTTTCCCCCGAAGGTGTTTTTTTACTGCACCTTCGGGGTTTTTATTTCCTGACTAACGAACGCTCTGTCAAGCCTGATTGCTTTGAATAAAAATAATCATCTTCCTGAATAAACCCCCACAATCCATCTTTAGATAGATTACAAGCTGGCGATTTTTTGATATAGTAGCCTCATCGGAGGCTTTGCCTGTGCTGAATGTTGAAATCTGCGTGGACGGTTGTATCGATGAAGAATGGTCCGAGTGGTTCGGGGAGCTGACTATAACGCATATCGAAGGTGAGCAGAGCGTACTCTCCGGCCCGGTCATCGATCAGACTGAGCTTTACAGTCTGATCGCTAGATTGTCGAGACTGGGCTTACCGCTGGTGTCTGTGGATGTAAGTAAAGTAACTGAAGACAGGCAAGGGGATGCGGACCTGGAGAATGAAATAGAGTAATACGAAAGGAGTGAAATCATGCCCCCTATTCTTGAAGTTGACCATCTGGTGAAAAAATACGGCGACTTCGAAGCTGTCAAAGGGATCAGTTTTACGGTCGATGAGGGAGAGATCTTTGGACTGCTGGGTCCGAACGGCGCAGGAAAAACGCAAACCATATCTATGCTGACCGGCGTCATTGAACCCACCTCGGGAACGGCGAAGATCGGCGGCTACGATATCCATACCGATATGGATGAGGTCAAGAAGATCAACGGGCTGGTGCCGCAGGACCTGGCGCTGTACCCGACATTGAGCGCGCGGTCGAACCTGAATTTCTTTGGTCGCATTTACGGATTGGGTGGCAAGGAGCTGAAGGAGCGCGTTGCGGATGTGCTGAATGTGGTTGCCCTGACCGAGCGTGCTGACCAGGCGGTTGAAAAGTACTCCGGCGGCATGAAACGCCGGGTGAACATCGCCGCCGGGCTGGTACACCAACCGAGGCTGCTCTTCCTGGACGAGCCGACGGTGGGCGTGGATCCGCAGAGCCGCAACCAGATTTTCGAGAGTGTGCAACAGCTCAACCGTGAACGGGACATGAGCATCATCTACACCAGCCATTACATGGAAGAAGTCGAGCTGCTCTGCAACCGCGTGGCAATCATTGATGAAGGTGAGATCATAGCACTGGATACGATCAAGAACCTGATCGCCATGCTGGGAGGGGGGGTGATCCAGATCGGGTTGACTCAGGTGGATGAGACGACGTTGGCAGAGCTGACTGCCCTGCAGGGCGTCCAGCAGGCCAGCCTGGCGCCACAACCGACCACTCTTCCGGCGGAAGACGACCAGGAAGCCCTTGAACCGGAACGGAAACACGATATGGTGAAGATCGAGTGCGAGGACAGCCAGCAGGCTCTGGTCAGCCTGATCTCCTATCTGAATGAAAATGACCTGAACATCAGCTCAATGGAGATTCTTGAGCCAAACCTGGAAAGTGTTTTCCTGCACCTGACCGGTAAAAAGCTGCGGGAGTGAGTGACATGAAAGCGATCAGTGTTACGAGAAAAGATCTGCAGGTTTTTATAAGAGACCGAGGGGCGGTGTTCATGCTCTTTCTGCTGCCATTTGCGTTTATCCTCGTTCTCTCTGTGGTTGGTCAAGGGATTGAGTTTGGCGCTGAGAGCGAAGATCTGCTGCCGCTGGTGGTGGTGAACAATGACCCCCAGGGTGAAGCGGCGCAGGATTACCTGGCTGCACTGGAAGATACCCACACGATAGAGATCATCGAGGAAGAACAAGGGGATGTTGAAAAGAGGCTGAACGATGCACTGCTGGGGCAGGCGCTGTTTATCCCAGCAGACTTCAGTGCAGATTTGGACGCGGGTGATCAGGCAACGCTGGAACTGCGGCTTCACCCCCAATATGATCAAGCGAAGGTGATGGTTATAGAACGGGCGTTGGTGCAAGCCTCGCGGGAGTTCCTGATGATGCAGTATCTCAACCAGGGATTGGAGCAGATGCGGGAGATGCAGGCTGCCAATCCAGGCGCGGATGAAACTTTTTCAGAGGAACGCATCCGGCAGCAGATTGAGACGCAGCAGGTGATGGCTGATGAGCGTCCTTTAATTGTTGTGGAGGAAACAACTCCGGCGAAACCCGACGAAGAAGAATTAAACCTCCCGACGTTTGGACAGCACATTGTGGTGGGGATGGCAGTTCTGTTCGTATTCCTGGGGGCGATGAATACAGCAGTTTCCTTATTCAGAGAAAAGAGCTTAGGCAGCTTCCGGCGGTTGATGGCAGCACCGATCAGCAAATCAGCCCTGCTTTTCGGAAAGCTGCTGGCGAATTTCGTCCTGAGCACGGCGCAGATCGTGGTCATATTGATCACGGGTGGCTTTCTGATCCAGTTTATAGGTGTCGAGCCGTTGGATATCACCAACGACCCGTTGGGTCTGGTGGTGGTTTCATTGGTAATCGCCCTGTGCGCGACCAGCCTGGGAATCTTTATCGCTGCCCTGGCGAAGACCGAAAAACAGGTCAGCGGTTTGGGCTCGGTATTGCTTTTCATGGCTGGATTATTAGCTGGCTCGTTTGTGCCGCTATTCATGTTTCCAGAGGGCTTGGACAATATAGCAAGAGTGGTGCCACATTATTGGGCCAACCAGGCTTACTACGGCTTATTCTTCCGTGGGCAAACTTTGCTGGATATCTGGCAGTATATCGCCATGCTGTTGCTTTTCTCGCTGATATTCTACGGCGTCGGTCTGTGGCGATTCAGGTATGAATGATTCAAGTATGTATTTAGGAGGAGGACAATGGACGCAATTCGAAAAGCTTTCGCAGTAGCGGGTATAAACCTGCGGCTGATGATGTCTGATCGTGGTTACATGGTCGCCATGTTCATCGTCCCATTGATTGTAGGGTTTTTCTCATCGGCGGTGTCCGGGGGTGGTGATGGTGGCATCAATCTGCCTGTGGTGCTGGTGAACCAGGACCCAGGAGCGTATGGCGAAGCGATCAGTGATATCCTGGGGCAAGTTGAAGAAATTGATTTGTTGGAACTCGATGCGACTAGTACGGCTGAGGAGCGGGTGAAGAGTGGAGAACACCTGGCAGCGGTGATCATCCCGCTGGATTTTTCACAGAACATCGATGACCACGAACAAACTGTGATAACGGTGATTATCGATCCTGCCCAGGCGTCATATGCCAATATTCTGACCAGCATCGTGGACGAGATCGCCGGGGCGCTCGCCATCCAGGGGGAGATACGCTTCGGCATCCAGGAAGTGCTTGCCGATATGGGATATGACGAAACCAGCAGCCCCGGGTTTGCCCGCGCCGCTCAGGCGCAGGTCGAAGGCGTTTTGTTCACCCAGATGCAGCAAATGCAGAGCGATAACCCGATCATGGTGACGAGCGAAACGCTGCAAGGTGAGCGGGTGTTTGTCTGGGACAACGTGTTCAGCGTGATCCTGCCGGCTTTCACGGTCATGTTCGCATTTTTTGTCGTTCCGGCGCTTTCTACGGAATTGCTGAAAGAGAAAGAACAGGGTTCACTGCGCCGGCTTGTGGCGGCTCCCCTATCGCGAGGATCGCTGATCGGGGGTAAGGTGCTGGCATCCACGCTGCTTGTGTTCATCCAGGTGTCGCTAATTTTTGGAATCGGCGCCATCATACTGGATATGCCCGTCGGCAACTCTCCGCTGGCGCTGCTGCTGGTGACCATATCCCTGGGACTGGTGGCCACCACCATGGGATTGCTGGTGGCTGCCACGGCTCGCTCGGTTGACCAGGCGAGTTCTATCGGCCTGCTGCTGATATTCGTGCTGGGGTTCCTGAGCGGTAGTTTAACGCCCACGGCGCCGCTGTACAAGGGGGAAGGTTTCCTGGCCTTGCTCTCCAGGTTGACCCCACAGGCACAGGCGCAGATCGCCTATTA
>JAUXFR010000192.1 GCA_030622805.1 Anaerolineae bacterium
CACCAATGGCTCCTCCAATGCCGGAATACTAAAATCGTAGCAAATCAGGGCGGCTTGTGTTCCGCCCTGATTTTTATTAACCTTTCGGGGGTTCGCTAATATTTCACCCAATGAAGCTCTCTTTGACAAATCACCTCTTACGTGTTAAAATCCTGGCGATTTAATAATTTAAAAGAAATAACGATCTGGGCAACCTGCAAGTTTGTAGGCTAATCCCAGACAAGGTCGGAGTTATTTTAAGAAAATGTAATTTTCATCCTGAATGTATGTTCTCTTAGAAATAAAACTCGCAAAATATCGAAATAATATTAATACAGTACAGAAATCCCGACCGGCTGATATCTGGCGGGATTTCTGTTTTACAAAGGAAAAAATATGAATAACAAGAAACTACGAATTGTTCCTCTCGGCGGACTTGGGGAAGTCGGGAAGAATATGATGGTCTACGAATACGGAGAGGAAATCTTGATCGTAGATACCGGCTTGATGTTCCCCGAAAACGATATGCTTGGAATCGATTACATCATCCCTGATTTTCAATATTTAATGGATAAGACCGATTGGGTCAAAGGGATTGTGATCACACACGGTCATGAAGATCACACCGGTGCGATCAATCACGTCCTGGACCACATCAATGCACCTATCTACACCACACCGCTCACACGGGGTCTGCTGGAAGTCAAGCTTTCACGCGGCGGCTTACTGAGCAAGGCACAACTGAAGACCGTCCATGCGGGAGATACTGTCCAGATCGGTTCATTTCAGGTCGAACTTTTCCACGTCTGTCATTCCATCCCGGATGGGGTCGGTCTGGGTATCACCACGCCGGAAGGTCTGATAGTCCATACAGGTGATTACAAGTTCGACCATACACCGATCGACAACTGGCCCACGGATTACGCCAAGCTTGCTGAACTCGCCGGTCGCGGGGTGCTGGCGCTGCTGGCAGACTCAACAAACTCGATCCGCCCTGGCTGGACTCCTTCAGAACGCGTGATCGACCCGGCATTCGACGAGGTCTTCCGTAATGCGCCCGGACGGATTATCATCGCCAGTTTTGCGTCCCTGATCTCGCGCATGCAGCAGGTCGGCAATGCCGCTATACGACACGGACGCAGGTTGGCATTCGCCGGCATGAGCATGGTGGATAACGCTAAAATGGCGCGCCGGCTCGGTTATCTGGACCTTCCAGATGATCTGATCGTGCCGCTCAATCAGGCGCTGAATATGAAAGCCAAAGATGTGGTTTTAATGTGCACCGGCACTCAGGGTGAACCGACCTCGATCATGGGGCGCCTCTCCATGGGCACCAACCGGCAGTTCAGTTTGAAACCCAATGATACGGTCGTCCTCTCATCACACCCCATTCCCGGAAACGAAGAAAGCGTTTACCGTACCATTAACCGTTTGTTCCGGCGCGGCGCTGATGTAATTTACGAGGATATCGCCCCGGTACATGTCTCCGGTCACGCAAGTGCGGATGAAATGAAACTGCTGCTGAACATGCTGCGTCCGGAGTACTTCATCCCCATCCACGGGGAGCTGCACCACTTGAAACAGCACGCTACGATCGCCATGGAGGTCGGTATTCCTGAAGAGAATATCCGTGTCATCGAGAATGGACACGTGGTGGAATTCGAAGATGGGAAGATGAGTCTTGCTGAGCGTGTCCCTGGTAGCTACGTTTTTGTGGACGGCGCCGGCGTAGGTGAGATCGGTCCAAGTGTGGTACGTGAGCGCGAGAGACTGGCGCGCGACGGATTTATTCTGATCAATCTGACCGTAGATTGTGATTCTGTCAACCTGGTCGAAGATCCAGAAATTATCACACGCGGGTTTATCTACACTCGTGACAGAGAGGAACTGCTCAGGGAAACCCGCCAGCTCGTCAAAGACAACATCGATTCCAGTGACGGCAACCTGCGCGCCCACCTTGAGAAAGTTGTGAAGTCTTTCCTTTACAACCGCACCAAGAGAAGACCGCTGGTATTTGTGACATTAAGTAGGGAGTAGATTCACTCCCCCCAGCCTTCCTCCCCCACAAGCGGAACAAAAGCGACCGGCACTACGCCTTCCGACGAAAACTTATCTCCATCACGCTGCCAGCACTCCAGGTACTGCCCCCAGCGCCCACCGACCGGGATGACCAAGCGTCCTCCGTCATCGAGCTGGTCCAGCAGACTCTGCGGCACCTTGGGTGCGGCAGCGGTGACGATGACCGCATCGAAGGGTGCCAGCTCTGGAAGCCCCAGTGTGCCGTCACCCACGTGCACTTCAACATTTTCCAGACCCAGCGCGTTGAGCGTGGTTGACGCCTGCCGCGCCAGATGCTCGTGACGCTCGATAGAATGTACTTCCTTTACAACATGGGCTAAAATGGCTGCCTGGTATCCCGAACCGGTGCCGATCTCGAGCACCTTCTCATTGCCCTTCAATTCAAGCAACTGGGTCATCAGCGCGACGATATAGGGCTGCGAAATGGTTTGCCCCTGACCGATTGGTAGCGGTCCATCCGTGTATGCCATATCAGCATTATCCGCACCAACAAACATATGCCTGGGGATGGTGCGCATGGCTTCGATCACTGCGGGATCTCGAATGTCCCGGCTGAGAAGCTGTGCGCTCACCATCCGCTCACGGAGTTGTGTGAATCTATTTTCGTCCATAGCCATAGAAAAATAGGGGAAAGGGGAAGGTAATCAAGGAAGTTGTGTAGCACATAATGAAACTCTATCACTTCTCCCCTATCCCCTGAATTATGCGTCTCCAATAACTGTCTCTTTCGCCGGGAATGAAGGGTAAGTAAAGTGTTATCCGATCTGCCAGACCCTGGTAGCGATTAATTATAGCATCCGGCAATTTTGAAACAGATGCAACCACCGCAAAGGTCGCCAACATCTTATCGTCGATCAACCCGCTCATATCCCCCCAACGCTGGCGCCTCGCCAATCTTGAGAGTTCATTGGCAGTATCTTCCCAACCATGCAATGACATCACAGCCAGGTAGGAGGGAGTGGAAGCGTAAAATGCGATCTGGGAGCGAATGAACTGCTCTTCCTCCTGGGACGTGACCACAAATGCTGTAGCGGATATATCGATGTCGCTCAATGAACGGCTGCTGTTCGCTGCGCCCTGTGCAATGGCGGGGAGCAGCGCTTCTTTTAAATACAGTTCACTGTGCAGCGGATGGATAAGGAAACCGTCTGCCAGCTCCCCCGCCAGGCGAGCCAGACCC
The DNA here is from genome assembly GCA_030622805.1 of Anaerolineae bacterium. Classification (GTDB taxonomy): domain Bacteria; phylum Chloroflexota; class Anaerolineae; order Anaerolineales; family UBA4823; genus JAUXFR01. The sequence continues at coordinate 3,239 of JAUXFR010000192.1, forward strand.
TTGTTGACGCCCGCAATGTAAATCGGAATCTTTGGGTGGTCGATGGGACCCGGGTTGAAGAATGGCGTCATCAGGGTCAGCTTATAATATTTTCCCCTGAAGTTTAACGGGTCACCGCTCTGCCAGGTGTGCCAGAAAGCGCGCACTGCCTGGATCTGTTCGCGCAATTTCCCGACCGCTGATTCTGGCCACGCCATCCCAAAACGGCGCACGATGTGCGCCTTCACCTGCGTCCCCAGACCTAACTTAAAGCGACCATCTGACATTTCAGACAGGTCCCAGGCTTTCTGTGCGAGCGTCTGCGGGCTGCGTGCGAACGCAATCGCCACTGCAGTGCCAAACCGGATGCACTGGGTATGCTCGGCGATTAAAGCTCCGGGAAGGAATGGATCGTGTTTGGTCTCGGTTGACCACAGCGTATCGAAACCCATTTTATCCGCAGCTCTGGCGATGGATGGGATCGAACTCAGTGGAACCGGAGGGAGCAAAGCATCCAGGATCATTGGATCAATTTAACAGGTAGGCTATGATCCACTGTGTGGTGGCGACCAATGCCTCTGTGTGAGTGCGCTCGTAATTGTGAGAGGCGTCGACGCCGGGCCCGATCAATGCTACTGCCACGTCCCCGCCGGCTCGCCAGAACGCCTCTCCGTCTGAGCCGTAGTAGGGATAGATGTCGACTTTGTATGGGATGTCGTACTGCCCGGCAAGCTGCCGCAGGCGCTGGTTCAAACCGTGGTGATACGGCCCGCCCGAGTCCTTCACACACAACGTGGCATGGAACTCGTCGGAG
>JAUXFR010000013.1 GCA_030622805.1 Anaerolineae bacterium
AATTATGCACCCTTCAGTGCCACGCTTGACACAAACCATTCCCACAGACGTCTGAAGCAGACTCTTTACTGCATCAATACCGTCTTCCCCTCCGGTTACGGAATGGATTTCATCTATCGTTAGTAGAAGGATATTGCTGGACGAGAGTATCTCCTGCACCTGTTCTTCAGGTATATGCACCATATCAGGTCCGGGATCAAAGAAGACCGTAACGCCGATTTGCTGCGCATATCTCATGGCTGACAACGCTGCATCAGCCAGACGCTGCTCTCGAAATGTATAACCGGAGGCAAAGACAGCGCTGCAGGCATTGATCAAAATCTTCCAATGTGAAGGGAAGCCGATCGTTGGTCCAACACCATACCCACCGAGAAACACATGCTCTCCAGCATCATCCACTAGCACGATAACTGTCGTGCTGCCAGTGTCTTCCTGAATTAACACGCCCTCGACATTAACCCCCTGTTCATCCAGGATATCCACAATCGCACTGCCGAACATGTCGTCACCGATCGTTCCCAACGCAACCATATCCATATCGAGACGGGAACCAGCGATCAGAAAATTACCTGCACCACCCGGCTCAAATTTAATCTGGTGCACAATTTGATGGACATCCGGTACAACAGGCAGGTGGGGGATGGTCACGATCAGATCAGCGACCAGATCACCAACTGAAGCGACACGAAATCTATGATTTTCGCCAGCCATTATTTCAGGTTCATCCTAATAATTCCAGGACCTCTTCAGTCCAGGACCTGACATCCATATCATCTTTCAGATGCAGTTGTTCCTGGAGGAGCGAAACCACTTCATCCCTTCCAGGTAGTGCAGAACCACATCCCCAGACTGTCGTAGCCAGCGCGCCCAACGCATTCGCTAATAATCCCGAAGCTGCAAGACTCAACCCCTGCATCCATCCGAACAGCAATCCGGCACAAAAGGCATCACCTGCACCGGTAGTATCGACGGAGACCACCTCATAACCAGGCAGCGTATGGCGATTATTCGCATCCGCAACCAGGCAACCCGCAGATCCTAGTTTTAGACCCACAACTTCCACTCCTCGCAAAAGCAATTCGTCGGCTGCGCTTCCTGGTGTGGTCTTGTGGACAAGTCTTTGCGCCTCCTCCATGCTTAAGATGATATGGCTGAGGGACGGCAGCAGCTCCACCAGATCACTCGCGATTCGTATGGCTGGTTCGACGCCAATATCCATGGAAATACCCAATCCTGCAGTAAGCGCGAAATCCAATGCGCGCCTGGTCGCTACTTTTTGCGGAGATTCAAGCAGGTTATAGGAGGAGATATGGAGCAAACGAGCACCAGAAAATATCTGCGAGCTGATCTCGGCACTTGATTTGCGAATATTAGCACCACGGTAAGAGAACATCGTACGTTCCCCATCTCGGGTAACCGGGATGAAGATCAACCCGGTCGAGTCGTGTGGATCGCGCGACACTTCGCTGACATCAACACCGACGTTGGTGATCGGCTGCATGGCGATATCAGCCCAGTGGTCATCTCCAGTACGTCCAATTATCTTAGTCGACATACCCAGTTTGGCGAGCACAATCACCGTATTCGCCACAGAACCCCCCGGGCGCAGTGTTACCTGTTCAGCCATTGCGTCTCCCCCGGGATCAGGGAACTGCGGAATCGACATCAACACATCGACATTGATATCGCCAAAAAGCACAACCTCACTCATAAAATACGGTTCTCAGACACATGCATTCCGTACAGCCTCTGCAAATCTTTTTATTTTATTCATATCCTTTTCGACAGGGCTGTTTGCTAAATTGGTGCCGGTATTCGAGTCTACGCCAGCAGGTTGCACAATTTCTATCGCCTGTTTTACATTTTCCGGGGTCAAACCGCCGGCAAGAATGACCGGGATTTCTACAGATTCGACAATTCGACGGCTGACCTTCCAATCATGAGTCCTTCCAGTAGCACCTACACCAGGCAGTCCAGGGACTTTTGTGTCAAGCAGCAGGTAATCACTTACGGGTGAAAAAGTTCGCGCCATTCGGATTGATTCTTCACCCGCAACCGGGATCGCTTTCATCACCTTCACCTGTCCAGCCAAATGGTCTCTGAGTGTACCCATCGTTTCTACATCCAGGTCTAACGGATCGGTAGATATATGCAGGATGTCAGGGTTAACCGCATTCACCATACGCACGATTTCATCAATTTCGGTCGCCATGGTTAATGCCACGCTGCTCACATGCGATGGAAGCGCTGCTGCCAATCGGCGTGCCTGACCGAATCCCAGTTCTCCATGAACCTGACCATAACGACCGACTATGAAACCGATCTGGTCGACTCCGACCTCAACGGCTTCTAATGCCTCTTCAATTTCACAAAAAGTATAGATTTGAACGATCATCAGGCTGGATACGTAGCGATGCGCTTTCCCGGGACTCGCTGGCTCAACCGTTCCAGACGGGCTGACACTTCTCTTTTGACAAGCTCTTTGTCAATGGTGAGTAATTTGCCGTCCGAGAGTAATATTTTGCCATCACAGATAACGGTATGAACATCGCTGCTGCGAGAAGAATAGACCAGGTTTGCCGCCGGGTCATAGCGTGGGAAGGTATGCACACCATCCTGGCGAATGAGCACAATGTCAGCGAGCTTCCCCTCCCTGATATCACCAAGCCGGTCCGCCATCCGAACGACCTGGGCGCCGCCATGGAAGGCAATCTCCAACGCCTCTCGGACGGGCATGCTAGTCGAGTCATGCGCCAGGTCTTTCTGGGTCAATACCATCAAACGCAGTTGCTCGAGGATGTCCAGCGTGTTGCTGCTTACAGCGCCGTCTGTAGCCAGCCCGATGGGGATACCTGCTTCCCGGAATCTCGATATTGGCGTAATACCCATACCTAGCTTCAGATATGTCTTCGGGGCATGTCCGATCCCTGTAGGATAATGCGACATTAATTCGATGTCCTGTTCAGTGGCATACAGACAGTGTGCCAGAATGGTAGGCACTTCAAAAACGCCGGAATCCTCTAACATCTGGACCGGTGTGATCCCATGTTCCTGCAAGCTCAATTCGACCTGCTCAGCCGTCTCTGAAACGTGCGTGTGTATGCCGACGCCCAGATTCTGAGCTTTCCGTGCCGACATGCGTAAAAATTCGGGGCTCGTTGTGTAAGGTGCGTGAGGTGCAAGCCAGGTTGTGATTCGACCATCCGCTTTCCCCTGCCAGCTCGCTACAAAGGCACAGGTTTGATCCAGCTTTTCTTCCCCCTCGTGCCCAAAGACCGCCCATGCCAGGTTCGCCCGCATACCCGCCATCTCAACCGCGCTGGCAACCTCACCCATGTAGAAGTAGTGATCCGCCACATACGTAACACCCACCTCGATCATTTCTGCCAGACCCAGGAGGGCGCCCCAGTACACATCTTCTGGAGTGAGGTTCGATTCCAATGGCCAGATATAGTCATTAAACCAGGCAGATATTGGAACATCCTCCGCCAGTCCTCGGAAGAGCACCATTGGTACATGCGCGTGGGTATTGATCAGACCTGGGATCGCCAGCAAACCATCGGCTTGGATAACTTTGGCAGCCTGTTCCGATCGCTCACAGTTCGTTGGTTCGACTGCAATTATATTCTGCCCCTGAATGGCAATATCGTAATGAGTAGCGATCTCAATTTGGTCATCGCCGAGAAGTAAGACATCACAATTGTGAATTAGTAGATCAAACAGTTCATTCATTTTCTGCCAATCTTGCTATTCCATCCGCCACACTATCAAAATCCAGCTCCGGGTTCACCTGCCTCAACTTCTGGATGTCCTGATCATCAAAAACTTCAACACCGCGCCAGGCGCCGGCAATAGCACAGGCCATCGCAGCGATCGTATCGGCGTCTCCGGAAAGCGCAGCGGCGTATATGGCTGCCTGCTTTGGGTCACCTTCAGCCATCACAAGCACACCAAACGCTGCCGGGACAGATTCCGGAATCGCCAGGCTGGTGCCGATCATCTCATACAGTTCCTGAATCCGTTCTCTAAGGGGGAACGCAGACCGCGCGATATCAACTGCCAGGGTAATCCGCCGTGAAACTGACGCTCCCATCCAGCGATGCCCATAAGCCCTGCCGATATCTGCGGCCTCTCTACCAGCCTGGACCAGTTCATCCAGGGTTGAACCGGGTTTCATTGCTACTGCGATAGCGCCAGCTACTGCGGCCGCACCGGAAATTGCGACATCCGTATTATGCGTAGGCGTACAGGCAATCCGGGCGTCTTCAACGGCAGCCAGCAAATCTCCGGGATGCATCAAACCGATCGGAGAAATTCGCATCGCTGCACCGTTGGTGTCACCGAAACGTCCAGTTATGGATAGATCTTCACCACGCTTGATCGCCTGCACCGCCCGGCGAGTCGAAGGACCCACATAAGGGCAATCATCACCACCAATACGGTCATACCAGTTAACGATCGCGCGCGCTGCGCCTTCGACAGTAACCTCACTATCCTGTATCACAGCTTCAGCAAGGGAGAAAGCCTGTTCCGTGTCATCCGTCACGCGACCTGCTGGTAATCCCGAATGCACGGGGTGATCATCCGGACCCGGGAGGAATTCAGTGATCCAACCACCGTACTTCTCCCAGGTATCCTGAGGTGTTAACATCGCAGGCATCGCCCAGGCATCACCCAGCGCCTGACCGTATAAACCGCCTAATATTCGACTGAACATATCAATCTGATCCCGCCTCAGCAGTTTTGGTATCATCAATTTCTCCTTCCTGGAAGCGTCGCAGACGTTCACGCTGCTTCGCTTGCCGGCGAAGGCTGTAGATCACTAATGCAATCACTGTGGCAGCATAGGGGATCATCTGCACCCACTGCGGTGGAATGTCCAACGATCCAAACTGGTTCGCCAATGCATCTGCAAAACCGAATATGATCGAAGCGATCGTTGTACCCAGCGGTGTACGACCTCCTAAGAATACCGCTGCTAAAGCGATGAAGCCGCGTCCGGCAGTCATGTTATTCTGAAACAGAGTCAGATACGCCATCGAGAGGCTGAGCCCGCCCAATGAAGCGAAGAAACCACTCAAAGCGATGGCGATAGCTTGGGTACGCTTGACGTTGATGCCTACCGATTCTGCTGCAACCGGGTTTTCACCAACGGCTCTGAGATGGACGCCCATAGGTGTTTTATACAGGAAAACGTATACCAGCCCGGTAAAGATAAACGCCAGATAGGTAAAGATATTGTGTCCACTAAAGATCGTTCCCAACCACGGAATGCTGTCTATGAAGGGGATCGTAACGGTGGGTACCGCCCCACTCGCCAGGGTAGAGGAGTTGCCTTTGTCACCCGTGAGGATGAAGAGCAAGAAGATCGTCCCACCCGCGGCCATGATATTGAGCGCGATGCCCGCCAGTATAATATCTGTATCCAAATAAAGGTGAAACAGCGCCAGTAACAGGGCATATAAAATACCAACCACCATACCCGCTAAAACACCTAACCAGACATTGTGAGTGTATGCACTTACAATCACACCCGCAAATGCAGATACCAGCATGATCCCTTCCAGGGCGATGTTAATTACACCCGCCAGGTCAGATATCAAACCACCCAAAGCAGGGAGGATGATTGGGGTGCTGATTCGTAAAATACTGGCTATGAAAAGGGGACTCAAAATCCCTCGGATAACGACGTCAATAGGCATCAGTCTCCTCCTTTCGCTGGAATAACTTCCGCATCAGCAGGCGGATCTCCATTTCTTTGGGCACGATTTGTCCGAATTCTTTTTTGAATCATTGGCATAATCCGTTCAGCAGTAACCAGCAGAATGATGACAGCCTGAATGACCAGCACCATCTCGCGTGACATGTCCGAGGTGCGCTCCATCACGTCAGCTCCAGCGCGCAAGTAGCCGTAAGCCAGACCTGTAAATGGAATTAATAAGGGGTTATTGCGTGCTAAAATCGCAACAATGATACCCTCAAAACCCAAACCGAATGTGATATTGAGGATCAACTTACGATGGATACCACCAGCCACGTGTGCACCAGCCAAACCGGCTAAGATACCGCTGACAGCCATGGCAAGCACAATTGTCCTTTTGGTGTTGATACCGCCATAGCGAGCAAACTTGATATTAGCCCCCACCATACGCAGTTCGTACCCGAATGGCGTATGGTACATCAGGTAGTAAACCACAACCGTAGCGATGATCATCAGATAGAGTGCGATCGAGATGTTGGTCTGCTGCATAAATAGGGTGCGAAGCTCACCCAGGAAGGGGATTGGTGGGAAAAATGTCGGCATCGTTCCTTCCGCTGTAAATGTTGCGGAGGCTGTGTAACCCGCATCTGGCGGTTTGATGCTGTACGTAAGCAACCACTCATATATTTTTAGAGCGATGACATTGAGCATCAGTGTTGACACGATCTCATTCGCATCAAGATAAGCCTTCAAATATCCCGGTATGAGTCCCCACAGAAAACCAACCACCATAGCAGCCATAATTGCTAGAGGGATACGCAGATAACCAGGCAGCGGAACGAAAAGCGCAACTGCTCCTGCCGCCAGCGCCCCAAGCACCATCTGACCTTCCTGACCCAGACTGAATAATTCGGCCTTGAAGACCAGAGCAACAGCCAGACCAAGGAAAATCAACGTGATTGATTCCTCGATCCAGTCTCCGAATCGGTTGAGTTTGGTAAGAGGACCAAATAGAAAAGATTTGTATGCGCCGATCGGATCATCACTGACTAAAACAGTGATTATAAAACCCAGTGTCAGAGCCACAGTGATTGCGATCAAGACTCGCAGGAGTTCTCGCATCGCGGAAGACTGCAGTACCTTCTTCATAGCACGGCCTCCATTTCCTCAACATCCTGGCGCTGAACTCCAAGCATGTAAAGACCTAACTCCTCTTCGGTCACCGTAGATGCATCCGGGAATACACCCGTAATCTCTCCCTCGTACATAACAATTATCCTGTCAGACAGGCTCATCACCTCTGATAGATCTGCGGATACCAGCAGAACTGCAGTTCCTTCAGTTCGCTTCACAACAAGTTCCTGACGAACAAACTCCGTGGCACCCACATCGATCCCGCGGGTAGGCTGCGCTGCGATCAGAAGTTTAGGGTCAGAGGAGAATTCACGCGCCACTATTACTTTCTGCATGTTACCTCCAGAAAGCGAGCTTACCGGCACCTGACCATTGATCGTTCGAATGTCATACTCCTCAATTAACCGGTTTCCAAGTTTTTTGACTGCGCCCTGATCAATCCGAAAACCCTTCTTTATCGGTGCTCGGAAATATCGATCCACGATGAGATTTTCATCGATCGTTGCCAGCAGTGCCAGACCGTTGGTTAAGCGATCTTCCGGTATGTGAGCCACACCTGCCATACGAACGACACGCGGGTCCGCCTGCAAGATGTCCCGTGAATCTATATACGCGGCTCCAGTCGACGCTTCACGCAAACCGGTCAATACCTCTACAAGCTCAGTCTGCCCGTTTCCTTCTACCCCGGCGATACCCAGAATCTCACCCGCGTATACATTGAAGGACATGTTTTTCAACATCTGTACGCCAGTATCTGATACATAAGAAAGGTCATGGACTTGGAGGACTGCCTGACCACGATCGCTGGGCGGTTTATCGACCGAGAGCAGCACATCTCTACCAACCATCATGCGCGCCAGCCCTTCGCGTGTCACTTCTTCAATTTTAAGCGTTCCCACAATCTTACCCGCGCGCATAACCGTTACGCGATCCGAAATCTCTTTCACTTCACGCAGCTTATGAGTTATGAAAATGACGGTTTTACCCTGATCTACCAGCGCGCGAATGGCTTTGAAGAGTTCCTGAGTCTCCTGTGGTGTTAAAACTGCGGTCGGTTCATCCAGAATTAATATTTCTGCACCCCGATAGAGCGTTTTTAATATTTCGACCCGCTGACGCATACCAACGTTTATGCTTTCAATAATTGCATTTGCATCTACTCGCAAGCCATATTCCTTTGCGAGACTCTCAGTGTCCTGCACTGCCTGGTCTTGTCTAATTAAACCACTTCGGGTTTTCTCTTCACCGAGCACGATATTTTCTGCTACTGTGAAGGAGGGGATCAGCATAAAATTTTGATGCACCATGCCGATGCCGTTATCGATCGCATCGAGTGGTGAGTTCAATTCCAAAAGTCGATCTTTGTAGTTTATCTCCCCCTCTGTAGGACGCTCTAATCCATACAGGATTTTCATCAAAGTCGTTTTTCCAGCACCATTCTCTCCAACCAGGGCATGGATCTCTCCCTTTTCGACAGAGAAGTTTACGCCATCGTTAGCAACGACTCCATTTGGATAGACCTTGACAATATCTCGCATTTCAATGATGGGTGTCATTGCACCTCCAGAGAAATTATTAATCTATAGTGAAGGTAGATAACTGAATATTTATCTACCTTCACACTTCTTACAGTATCTGAATTAATTTACTCGAAAACGGTATCCACAATGATTTTTCCGTCCAGGATATCCTGCTCAGCCTGAGCGATTGCATCCTTTACTGACTGTGGTGTATTCTTCTCATACCACTGATTATAAGCCAGTCCAACACCGCCCTCTGCAACACCCAGGTTTTCGGCGGTACCAAACGGCAGCGTCCCCTCTATGTACAACTTGAGGGCGCGATACAAACTTTTATCAACGTTCTTGAGCATTGAGGTCAAGATCTGTTCAGCCTGTTCTGGGTCGGTATCCGCGATGATTGTCGCCTGATCTGAGTCAACACCGAGCGCATAGGAACCTGCTTCTTCAGCAGCCTGGAAGATGCCCACACCGGTACCACCAGCCACGCTGAAGACGATATCCGCGCCCTGCTGGTACATGGTCAAGGTAATCTCTTTGCCTTTGGCTGGGTCGTTCCAACTGCCAGCATACTGAATGATCACACCCGAATTGGGATCCAAACCTGCATCCGCAGCACCTTGCTGGTAGCCGACGATGAAGTCATTGATCACTGGTATATCCTGACCGCCAACCACTCCCACGATCAGGTCATCATTCATACCTTCCATCTCTTCCTGCGTCATCAAGCCAGCGTAATAACCAGCCAGGTAGGAACCTTCGTTCTGCATATAGAGTACGGAGTATACGTTATCGCAACCTTCGCAGGCTTCATAATCTACAGATACATCGTAGATGATGAACATCTTATCAGGGTACTTGGGCGCCACGTTCTGCAGAAATTCAGACATCTGGTATGTACCGAGGATCATGATATCGTATTCCTCGTTAGCGGCAGCATCTTCAAGGGCAGGCTCCCAACGGGCGGGGTCGATACCAGCCTCGATAGTCTTAACGGTGTAGTTGAATTCCTCTTCTGCCTGGCGTACACCACGCTCTGCAGAATCGAAGAACGACTTATCACCCAATACACCGTTGACCAGGTGGACGACCTTGATCGGCTCTTCCGCCGACGGTGGGGCTTCAGTCGCCTCTTCACCTCCGCATGCTGCAAAAAGCATGCTGGCGACAATAAGCAGACTGAAGATCAGAAATAATTTGTTACGCATTTTCAACTCCTCCAAAATTTTTTGTATATGGTTAAATTAAATGTCTTACTTGGTTCTTTATGCTTATAAATATATTTTTTTTGACCATCACCTCCTTTCAAGAACGTGAGACTATTACGATCTCTTTCAATCACTCTTCCAAATTGTGATCTATGAGAAACACTAAAGATGCTGCATCAACCAGCTATCGTTTGATGCAGCATCTCAACAACCTGCCGCATATCAAGCTGCTGCACGATATGGGTAGAGGCCGGCTTACCTGACTGTTGAAACCAATCTACACTGGTCAAACCCCTGCCATGCTCTCCAACAATTTCAACACTGACAGGCAGCTGCTGAGCATCGATAATCAGGTCAGGATTAAGCGCTACAGCCGCCGCCAATGGGTCTGGGATCAAGAATCCAGGATATCCGTAGTCCTCTCTGAGCAGGGTAGCCGTATGCGATGTAATTTTTCGAAAAAAATCAGCCCGCCTGGTTTTTAATTGCGCAAGTTCATCATAATCGGACCAGGGTACCGGATGACTGAGAGTAGCTTCCCATGACAGCATCCACAAATCAGGAAATCCGGCGCCGAACACAATTGCTGCTGCTTCTGGATCGGCGTAGATGTTGAATTCCGCTGCTGGAGAAGCGTTTCCGCGCGCTTCGACCGCACCCCCCATCAGGACTAATCGCTTCACGTTATGGACGAATCCTGGATCCAGGCGTACGGCTACAGCCAGATTTGTCAGCGGACCCAATGCCACAAGCGTGAACTGTCCCGCATGCTGCTTCGCCAGACGTACAAGCGCCAGAGAGGCGGCTTCAGTTTCAACCAACCGTTCGCCAAGAGAGAGTGATGCAGTTATGCCGCCCAAGCCGTCGCTTCCGTGGATACCATCCGAGTGTACTGGATCAGCGATGAGCGGATGACTGCAGCCTCTGTAAATTGGTACATCGGTCTCAAATAAATCCAGCGTATGTGCAACGTTACTGGTGACTTTCTCGACATCCACGTTCCCATTGACAGTGGTAATAGCAATCACATCCGTAGTGGGATGCGCCAGCGCCATCATGATCGCGATCGCATCATCCACACCAGCATCTGTATCAATGATCAGCTTCTGGAAATTACCCGTCAAATTACCCCTCCGGACAGCAGTGCCTCAACTTCGCTCCGACCAGGCATCGATGGCTGCGCACCTTCTTTTGTCGTTGAAAGCGCACCAGCAGCCATCCCCCAACGGATCGCCTGCTTGATTGACAAACCCTCCACCAGACCAACCGCCAGACCACCGTTAAACGCATCTCCCGCAGCCACCGTATCAACCGAATTTATTTTATAGGCAGGGAAGAACTCACCTTGTACGCCATCAGACCAGTAAGCTCCCGTGCT
>JAUXFR010000209.1 GCA_030622805.1 Anaerolineae bacterium
GGAGATTAAACTCGCCCGGTTTGCGATAAAATTAGGATTGGTTTGCCAGAAAAAACCAATAATAATTGGTAGGTTTCATAAATAAATATAGGTATCGATCACGTATAAAAACTTCTTGGAGTAATTTATGGAAAACGGTTTGGCTATCCAGGTGAAAGGACTTGATAGAAAATTTGCTGATATACACGCAGTCAAAGAGGTTTCTTTTAATGTAGAAAGCGGTGAGATATTCAGTCTGCTGGGTCCAAACGGCGCCGGCAAGACGACTACAATTTCAATGTTGTCCTGCCTGTTAAAGCCTGATGGTGGAGATGCTTTTGTAATGGGGCACTCGATTCTTGGGGATCCGCACGGTGTAAAATCATCCATTGGGGTTGTCCCGCAGGAGATCGCACTTTATGAGGATCTGAGCGCGCGCGAGAATCTCGAATTCTGGGGCAAGATGTATGGTCTGCACGGCGCGATTTTAAAGCAGCGCGTTGACGAAGTACTCGAACTGATTGGATTGACAGAGAGACAGAAAGGGCGCATAGAGAAGTATTCCGGCGGTATGAAGAGGCGGGTGAATATCGGCGTAGCCCTGCTGCACACACCGGATGTAATCATCATGGACGAACCGACCGCGGGCATTGACCCCCAGAGCCGGCGTCATATCCTGGACGGCGTAAAAGCACTGAATAAGCAGGGGGTCACGGTGCTGTACACCACCCATTATATGGAAGAGGCGCAGGAACTATCCAACCATATCGCCATAATGGATCATGGGGATCTGATCGCTATGGGAACCCATGCCGAACTCGTTCAGATTGTCGGAGAACAGGATCGCATTGACCTGCAGTTAAGCCAGGACTCGCCATCACTGCTTGAACGCTGGCAGGGTATTGAAGGGGTCAACCAGGTGATGGTCGAGGATGGCAGTGTCTGCGTGCTGGCAGATGACAGCAACCGGGTACTGCCACCCCTGTTTGAAATGGCGATCGACGAAGATGTGCGTATAACATCGGTCGAGATTCAGGAACCCAACCTGGAGACCGTCTTCCTGCACCTGACCGGACGAGCATTGAGGGATTAGGATGGAGCAGGTATGAAGCTTTTTGCTGTAATTCGAAAAGATCTGACTCAATCTTTCAGGAGCTTATTCGCGCTGGCCTTCATGTTCCTGGTGCCCATGCTTACGACGGTATTGTTCTATTTCATCTTCGGCGGGGTAGGCGGCAGCGAAGAGCAGTTCGATTTTGCGCGCACCCGCGTTGCGATTGTAAACCTTGATCAGGGACAGGCATTTTCCGGAGAGGGGGAATCATTATTGAATGATTTCCAGATAGATTCATCCATTGATATGAGCGGTGTGGACTCGATGGGAGACCTGCTGACGCAGATCCTGCTTTCTGAGTCGTTCTCGTATCTCATGCAGGTCTCGATTGTTCAGGATAAGGCGGCAGCGAGAACAGCCGTAGATAACCAGGAAGCCGGGGTAGCGATCATCATCCCAGAAGATTTCAGCGCTGCGCTGACTGAACCGCAGGCGACTACGGCTGTCGAGTTGTACACGGACCCCACATTGACCCTGGGTCCAGCGATTGTCGAATCGCTGGTATCCAGCATCCTGGATGGCTTCATGTCCAGCAAGATCGCTATCGGTGTTACCCTGGAACAGTTCTTGGAGGCTGGTGGATCCATCAATCCGCAGGTGATCGAGCAGATCGTTGCTCAATCCAGCGCAGCTGAAATCCAGGGAATGGATGTCTCGCAGTTGAGTGAATATTCCTCACTGGTGGAGATGGTGGAATTAGATACAGGCAAAGAGACCAGCTTGCTGGCGAGTATTTTGGGGATGATCCTGGCGGGTATGGCGGTGTTTTATTTGTTTTTCACCGCCGCAGCATCCATGCAATCGATCCTGACCGAGGAGGAGAAAGGCACACTCCCGCGCCTGTTTACCACACCCACCCCAATAAATACGATCTTAATCGGCAAAACCCTGGCAGTCTTTGTGATATTGATCGTGCAGGTCTCCGTATTGCTGCTCTTTGGGAAATATGTGTTTGATATCTACTGGGGCGAACCGCTGGAAGTGATCTTAATAGCTGTGAGCATCATAATCCTGACCGGAACAACCGGTCTTTTCATTATCTCCTGGTTAAAGAACACCCGCCAGGCTGGAGTGGTCTTCGGTGGTGTGCTGACGATCACGGGTATGCTCGGCATGGTGACCATTTTCACAGGCGGCGCAGGTACAGTTTCCCCTGCAGTTGAGAGAGCATCGTTAGTGGTGCCCCAGGGATGGGCAGTACACGCCTTCAACATCGCCATGGATGGCGGGACGCTGGTTGATTTGCTGCCTGTGCTCGTAGGTATTCTGGTATGGTCTCTGGTTTTCGGCGTGATTGGACAATACCGCCTCAGAAGAAGGTACGCTTAGGAGGTTGTTTTATGCGTATTTTCGATATTGCTAACAAAGACTTTCGACAACTTGTCCGTGACTGGCAAACGTTGTTTTTCCTGCTCGTTATGCCGGTTGTCTTCACAGTAATGTTCGGGTTTTTATTCAGTGGCGGTGGGGTCTCAGAAAGTGACGCGCGCTTACCGGTTGGTTATTTGGATATGGATAATGGCGCGCTCAGCCCGGATTTGATGTCTTTGTTATCTGAATCAACAGTCATCCGCCTGGTGGAGACCGGGAAAGACCGATCCGAGCTGGAAGAAGCAGTTCTGGATGATGAGCTGGCTGCGGCTGTAATCGTGCCCGCGGGTTTCAGTCAAATGATGATGGATGGGGAAAGCATCCCTCTGACCGTGATTGTCAGCAGTGGAAGCAGCTCGGGATATACGATCCAGGGTGAAACCCAGGCCGTCGCAATGCGGTTGAAATCCGCCGTACGGGGCGCACAAATCAGCATAGATAGTTACGAAGGTCTCGTGGGTTTTGGGGATGAAGACGCAAGGGAAGCGTATTTTGAGGAAGGTCTGGCGCGCAACCTGATGGCGTGGGAATCTCCCCCTGTTCGCCTGGAAATTTCCCATACAGGCGCCGTCGCTGAACAGACGGATGAAAGCACTGAAGTGTTTGGTGAAAATCCTTTCAGCCATTCATCTGCTGCAATGATGTCCCAGTTTGCTGTTGCCGGTCTGATGGGCGCCGCGAGTCTCCTGGTTCTCGAGCGGAAAAACGGGACCATGCAGCGTTTGATGACGACAAATTTGAGCCGCGCTGAATATTTATTAGGGCATTACCTGACCATGTTCCTGATGGTATTTTCCCAGCTGCTGCTGTTGACCATATTCGGGCACCTGGTCCTGGATGTGGGATATTATCGAGAGCCCGGGGCGACGATTCTGCTGATCATTGTAAGCGCGCTGTTCAGTGCCAGTCTGGGTCTTTTGATCGGTGCGGTCTCGAAGAAGGAAGAGCACGTGATTATCCTTTCACTTGTGCTCATGATGCTGCTGGCGGGCATTGGCGGCGCATGGGTACCGCTGGAGTTCACGTCAGAGAGCTTCCAGCGTATCGCGCACTTCACCCCGCTCGCCTGGATGGTGGATGGTTTTAAGGACATCATCATACGCGGACTGGGTCTCAGGGCAGTCCTGCCAGCGATCTATGTTTTATTCACATTTGCGGTTGGGTTATTCTTCCTGGCCGTCTGGCGATTTCGTTCCCTTTGAATTATGGATGGAGCTATCCAAAGAAATCCTAAAATTTAGGAATGAGGCCTCCCCAATGTTTTCGTTATCCTGCATTTGGATAAATTGAGTTGCCAAGGA
>JAUXFR010000222.1 GCA_030622805.1 Anaerolineae bacterium
ACCTGCCCCATCACCCCTTACCACCCACTCCCTTATTCCCTCTTCTTCTTCCCCTTCCCCCTCTTCCTTCACCCCTCCCCCCTCCCCCCTGACCCCTATCGACCGCTTCGAAACCGAACTTACCGCCCTCAGTGGAACCTTTACACGCTGTCAGGAGAGCCAGGTCGGCGACTTTATCGTATCGTTGCTGCACGAACGGAAAATCGATGCCATCCAATCCTGGGCAGCCACCAACCTGCCCGATGGATTGCTGGAAACGCTACAGTGTGCAGGCATCCGTGTCCACATTTCCCCACACGAATCGCTGCGCGCCGGGCTGACGGGCGCCCTCGCCGGTATTGCAGAGACCGGCACGCTCGTCGTTACCGCCGGTGAAGGTCAGCCGCAAACCGCTTCCCTGCTGCCCGAGATTCACATCGCCATCCTGCGCTCAAAAGATATACACGAAAACCTCCCGCAGGTTTTAAACCTGCGGGAGGTTAAGGATGCCTCCGCCGCCTTCCTGATCAGCGGTCCCTCACGCACCGCCGACATTGAGATGACGCTCACAATCGGTGTGCACGGTCCGCGGGAGGTTCACGTTGTGTGTGTCGAAGAATAATTATCCAGCCCAATTATTCCGCTTACGATCTTTGATCCAACATCTTTTGCTGAATTTCCTCCCATAACGCCTGGTAGGCTCGTGTACCCGGTGAACCCGGTGCGAAGGCTGGCACAGGCTCCCGATAAACCCCCATCTGCTCGACAACAGACAGGTATGGGATCAATGTATGCAGAATACCATCAAACTTACCCAGCAAGCTGGCTGATATCTCTTGATGCATCCTTTTTCGACCATCAACCATTGAAAGGAACGCGTAAACTTTCTTCGACTTGTATCGATTCTCTTTGAGAAAATCGAGCAGCTGCTCATGCGTCCGAATGGATAGTATTGTCGGTATTAGCGGGACCAGCAGGTAATCCGCTGTATTGAATATATTCTCAGCCAGGATATTGATAGTGGGCGGGCAATCCAGAACGATAAGATCGTACTCTTTCCTGTATGGTTTGAGCACCATATCGAGCCGATATTTACTGCGCCTCAACGAGCCGAAAGTGATATCCAAATTACGGTGGGTGAAGTCCGCTGGCAGCAGGTCGAGCTTCTCGTAATCCGTCCCTTTGATGCTTCGATTCAGATGTCTCGTCCTTCTGGTAAAGCCGCGTGCCTTTCGTTTGAGCTTCGGCTTTACACGGAAATAATAGGTCGTAGAGCTTTGAGGGTCGAGGTCGCAGATCAGTGTTGAGTGCCCCGACTGCGCAGCCAGATAGGCCAAATTTACGGCTGCAGCTGTCTTTCCGACTCCGCCTTTGTTGCTGTAAAGCGCCAGCGTCGTCATGAAGAACTCCCCTTCTTTTTGTATTCAAACAACTCATAGTAAAGCTTTTGATTTTCAGGAGCAGTGAAATCCGTAAATATTTTAGCGAAATTTGCCTTTACGACCAGCTGCCGATGAGCCAGGTTATCGACCAGATAACCGGTTGCGATAAGCGCCCTCTTGGCGTACTCATCATAGACAGGCAGCCGCTTTGCAATACCCAACAGATATTCTTGCTGCACAGAGAGGTCGTTGAAATCACCAAGGTTATTCTGCAAGCTTTTGAGTTGTTTGGTCAGCTTCACGACCTTCTTACGCGGGAATAGACTCCCAAAGAATTCTATCAAATAGCGCAGTTTTTTACATTCTATTCTCAACGCGTGCAGCTGATCATCTTGCATGTTCTCGAGGATCTTGTAGCCATCCTTAACTATTCTACGATACCGCTTGAATATTCGCATCCGAGCCAGGTCAAGGATCGGTATAGCCGCCGTGCTCACAGTATCCGAATCGTTTGTCTGCGTGTTTAATAATTCCTTCCAATCCTTTAAAATAACAGCGTATTCTTCCGATTCAAGACCCTGGATGACGTGATTTAATGCCTCTGCTCGATGCCTTTTCATGTAAGTAAACAGGGGAGTAATGTCCTCTCGCATATCTCTTGGCAGCATCGCCCGGTATTTATTCTTAGCTAACAGGTAAACGTCCAGGTCTCGCAGATCATTCGATCGTTTTCCCAGATATGCAAAATCCTTTTTAAATCGACCAGCCACCTCCGTCGGAAACACATCTCCCATCTGGCTTAACACTGCACGCGTTTTACGAATGGCGATACGATAATCGTGAAGAAACTCGGTATCGATATCAGCTTTGATACCCGCCTCATTTGCCCTCATGATCTCCAACAGGCGGTGCAGAACAGCCCTGATCGCTTGATCGGAGTGTTGATCGGGATCAAGTTGAAGTCCCAGATCTGCAGAATATCCACCTGGATTAATTCGTACAGCCTTAAGAGCACTGCGATAGACATCTTCCCACATGGAGATGGTGAAACCCAATGGGTCAATATCTTGTTCCAGCTGCATCGTGTATCGGGGGTATCCTCTAACGGGTTGGATATTTAAATAAGTCGCCAGGGGTGGAGTAGAGTCGTCAGGGGATAAGCGCGCCTCCACGAAAACCAATCGCGAGACCGTTTTCTCCTCTTTGTTCAGAATTCGGTAGACGCGTGCAATTGTATGGATTTCTGTCAGTATCAGTAATGAGCGCACACCAATGATGGATTGTAAGTTGTGCTTCAGTGTGCTCTCTTGAAGACCTGCGGCAAATGCTGACCAGTTATTGCAGGTTAGACCATCACGGTATTCACCGTTCGATAATCCCCGCAGAATGAGCTCCCGCCCGGATAAATATAAAATCAGGGATTTATTATATAAGCGCCAGTCAAAAGTATCATAGAAGATCCATTTCTCGGATAGTGGTTCTTCTAATCTGTAAGAATACTTATCCGCCAGAATTGCATCAATCTGCCAATGGTCAGAACCATCAGACAATTTTATTCCCAGGCTGTTATTCAAACAAACTCCTCCATCCCATTTTGCGATCCACCCGGTCAGTTAGCCTCCAATTTATCGAATTATACACTCGATCATCACCGGAAATCCTATTCGTCATTAAAGGGAACACTGCTCCGCAGGCGTTTTGTTGCACTATGGCGTCGCTTTTCCTCCAATCGTCTTGTTTTTGATTTTATCGACGGCTTGGTAGGCTTTCGCACTTTTGGTTCCACCTCCGCCTGCCTGATCAGCGCCACCAACCGTTCGATAGCGTCCTGGCGGTTCTGCTCCAGTGTGCGATAGCGATTGGCCTCGATGATCAGTTCACCATCCCCCGTCAAGCGATTCCCGGCGATCTCCATCAAGCGGCTGCGTACGTCTTCGGGGAGTGCAGGGGAGCGTTTAACATCAAATCGCAGTTGAACCGCGCTTGATGTTTTGTTCACTTTCTGACCCCCTGGTCCAGAGGCGGTCGTGAAAAGAAACCGGATGCTGTTTTCATGGATACTGATATCTTCTGACACAAAAATCATTCTTAATTCATTATAACAGCAATACCCTGGTAGGCATAACCACATGCATCATCAGATGATCCAAGAAGATGGGTGATGTCCATCGCGGG
>JAUXFR010000076.1 GCA_030622805.1 Anaerolineae bacterium
CATTGTCGATTCGCTCTTCCCCTGGCTCGATTTCGGTTTACTGACAGCAGCAGAGATAACCGCTGCGGCTGTCAGAGCATCTACGGGCTGCTTTGTTGGGGTTTGTACTTCTTGCTGTGCTGCTGCGCTTGCCAGGTCAGTATCCAGCTCGCTGGAAGGTTGAGGGACTGTTGACTCTTGCTTGTCATCACCCGTTGGTTGAGGAGCCGCTTGAAGCGCGAGCAAGTAGACTTTACCCTTACCCTGTTTCGCCTGAATCAGGACTGCCCTCATATCCCTGACATTTCGGCTTAATACCCGCCGACGCATACTCTCGGGACCCTGTCCATACAGACCGGCGAGCACATCTTTCTCCCAATTAGGGTACTGTTTATCAGAGATCAACAGCGTATCATTAGGATCAAGCTGTGTATGGTCGTACCGTATGGGAGCAGTTTTCGCCAATCCCAGACCGCGCCCGGAAAGGTCGGGTGCATGGATATGATATACCTCTCCCCGAGTGATGAAGAAGGCATGCACCGGACCCGATTGAGCCAGGTATAGCTGCCCACTGCGGTTCACAATCTGTGAAAGAAAACCGACTGCAGGCTGTCCCGCACCTGGATTCTTAAGATTAAGGTCCAACAACTGTCCATTAAGCGTTTCCGCCACGTTTCGCAATGCAGCCGTAACAGAACCGGATGTTTTATAATACACCGTTGCCAGATCATTCAGCAGTTGATCCTGGGGTTCTTTCAGCAGCGATGCATTGCCAACCAGAGTCAGAAGGAAGATCAGATGATCGTCACCACGACTGCGTGCCGCCCGCCGAAAGTGATCGCCAGCATATAAACCCACTAAACCAGCGATATCCTGTCCATCTTTGCGATGAACGGGCAAGACATAAAGATCCATCATAGTGCTCATAACAGTACCATTATACTGGTAAAATGAAACTCACGGCGGTAAGACGAACCAAAGCAGGAACCATAAAACCATACCTGCCTATCGAGGGAAAAATGCAATTCGATGTAATTCAGTCCATAAAATCATTAAACAACCTTGCCGAAGAGTGGAACGATCTATTAACCTGTTGCAGTGCAAGTCACGTGCCATTTTTACGGCACGAGTATCAGAGTGCCTGGTGGCAGACCAGGGGGGGCGGCGAATGGCCGGAAAGCGAATTATACGTTGTTGCCGGGCGTCAAGAAGACGGTGAATTAATCGGCATCGCTCCGTTGTTTTTTAGCCCCAATCTGGAACTTACCCCTGCCTTACTCTTGTTAGGCAGCATTGAGATCTCCGATTACCTGGATCTGATCATCCGTTCTGACGCTGCTACGGAGTTCATCGAAGCCCTGTTCGACTGGTTGGATGGTAACCAGGTTCCAGAATGGCAGATGTTGGACTGGTACAACATCCTGGAGGATTCACCGACCTTGCCTGCCATGAAAGCAGCGGCTGAACGGCGCGGTTGGGCTTTCCATCAAGACCAGCTTCAGCATTGTCCCTACATCCACCTGCCGGGAGACTGGGATACCTACCTGGCGGGAATCAACAAGAAACAACGCCACGAAATTCAGCGTAAAATGCGGCGCGCCGATGCCTATCCCGCACCTGTACGCTGGTACATCGTGGAAGACGGATCAACACTCGATCAGGAAATTGATACATTCTTAGAATTGATGGCGCAGGATCCGGAGAAAGACAATTTCTTGACTGACGTGATGCGCACCCAGATGCACGCCGCAGCGCGTGCAGCCTTTGAAGCTGGCTGGCTGCAGCTGGCTTTCTTGAAAGCTGGAGAGAGGAAAGTCGCTGGATATCTAAACTTTGATTTCGGTGGTCACATCTGGGTTTATAACTCGGGTTTGGATTATAGATTCAGTGACTTATCACCTGGATGGGTGTTGCTGGGTCATCTCCTGAAGTGGGCCAATGATAACGGACGCCAGTATTTCGACTTTATGCGCGGTAACGAGGCATACAAGTACCGTTTCGGCGCAGTGGATCGATTTGTGGTGCGCGCTACAGTTCGCAGATAAGGAGCATTTATGTTCAGCATTGTGATCCAGGCCGGTGGTCAGTCCAGCCGCATGGAACAGGATAAAGCGCTGCTTCCGTTTTTTGAGGAACCGCTCATTCAACGCGTGTTGGATCGCGTTCGCCCTATCGCGGATGAGATATTGGTCACGACCAACCAGCCGGATAGCTACCGATTTCTTGATGTCCCTCTTTATACTGACCTGGTTCCCAGAAGAGGCGCTCTTGGTGGTCTATTCACTGCGCTGAGGGCTGCTTCGCATCCGCTGGTTGCGGTATTAGCCTGCGATATGCCCTTCGTGAACGCCACGCTGCTGACCGCCGAACGCGTTATCCTGCAAACAACCTTGTCCGATGTTGTGATACCCCAAACTATTGAGGGACTGGAACCATTCCATGCAATTTATCGCAAGGAAGTGTGCCTTCCAGCAGTCCAATCAGCAATGAAAAACAACCATTGGCGGGTGGATGCCTGGTTCGATCAGGTCAAGCTGTACTGCCTCACTTCCTCCATGATTGAACAATATGATCCCGAAATGCTCAGTTTCTTTAACATCAATACCCCCGAGGATTTAAAGGAGGCAATCCGGATCGAGGAAGGGTTGAATCACTGAGTACATTATTGGATTGATTACACCGAAAGGAACAAAACCATCAAACTGCAATAAAGGCTTGAGAGAGTGACAATTATCCCATTGCTGACACCTGATCCAATCGCCAGGAGCACTTATCCATGACCCTCGATCTTTCAAAAATACGCGACCAATTCCCGTCTTTGAGCCGATCCGCCATCTTCTTCGACAACCCGGGTGGTACACAGATCGTGCAATCCAGTCTGGACCGCATAAACGAATATCTGATCCAGCACAACGCCAACCACGACGGCGTGTTTGCCACCAGTCGGCAATCTGACGCAGTTTTAGATCAAGCACACGCCGCAGTGGCGGATTTCCTCAACGCTGAGTGTCCCGAAGAAATCGTTTTTGGTCCCAATATGACAACGCTCACTTTCCAGATCAGCCGCTCGATCGCCCGCACCTGGAATCGTGGCGACACGATCGTGGTAACCCGTCTGGATCACGATGCTAACATCACGCCCTGGGTAATGGCAGCCGAGGAGCGTGGCTGTACGGTACGCTGGGTCGATTTCCATCCTGAAGACGGCACTCTCAACATGGAAGACCTGGCACTCGCCTTAGAGAGCAAACCGCGTTTGATAGCTGTCGGCTACGCATCCAACGCCCTGGGGACCATTAACCCGGTCATGAAAATCACCGAAATGGCGCACAATACCGGCGCGCTGGTGTATATCGACGCAGTTCAACATGCCCCACACGGTCCGATTGACGTACAGGAACTGAGCTGCGATTTCCTGGTCTGTTCGGCATACAAGTTCTTCGGACCACACGTGGGCATGCTGTACGGACGCTACGGGTTGCTCGACGAACTGACCGCCTACAGAGTTCGCCCTGCTCCGGCTGATCCACCAGGCAAGTTCATGACCGGCACCGCCAACCATGAAGGTATGGCTGGTGTGCTGGGCACTTTGGAGTATTTCGAGTGGGTTGGGGAGACTTTTGGCGAAGAGTACGAGGCTGAATATTCCGGTCGCTTCTCTGATCGCAAACTGCGTCTGAAGCAATCCATGGCCGCCATCCGCGATTACGAATACGACCTCAGCCGGGTGCTGCTGGATATCCTGGCAGAGACGCCGGGAGTTACGGTTTACGGATTACGTGACACGGATAGAGTTGCTGAGCGCGTCCCAACCGTATCGTTCAATCTAAAGGGCTGGCACCCACGTGAATTAGCGGAGGATCTGGATAAGCAGGATATCTATATCTGGGATGGTAACTACTACGCGTTAGCTGTTACGGAAAGGCTGGGAGTTGAGGATAGCGGGGGGATGGTGCGTGTGGGTCCGGTGCATTACAATACGGTTGAGGAGATAAAGCGGTTGGGTGAGGTGTTAGGTATGATTGGAGTGCACTGAACATCTCCTTTGTGACAACAATTCATCAACATCTCCTCCTGGAAAAGATTGACAATATCCAGGTTTTAATGGTAATATAGGTTGCTTGTTAACAGAAGTTCTAAATAAGAAAGATGCACTCTTTTGATTTGGAACCCATGTATGACCAAAGCAACAAATTTATGAAAGGAGTTCCAAATCATGTCCGAAAAAGAACAAGGCGTCGTTAAATGGTTCAATGGCTCAAAAGGCTACGGCTTTATCGAGCGAGAATCGGGCGAAGATGTATTCGTCCATTACACAGCCATTTTGGGCGACGGTTTCCGCAACCTGGATGAAGGCCAGCGCGTAGAATTTACCGTCACCCAAGGCGCAAAAGGACCTCAGGCAGAAGAAGTTGTTCTTCTCTAGAACAATTGCTTAACTTGATCCAAGGTAGAGCAGCTAAATATTTAGCTGCTCTATTTTTTTAACTTTCCTTGTGAACAATATCAGCCGGAGCCTGTCCTGTTATATATGAAATAATCCTTAATTAATGCATGGGTGAACTTCCTCTCATAGCACAAAATCTGATGCGAAGAAAGCGATAAGTGTTCGGTAATCGTCTATCAGGACAAGTTACGCTGCTCGAGCATTACTGGACATCCAATTCTTCCAGTCTCCAATCAAGACAAAGCAAGGATTTTTGATACCCATTATTTTCTATTGTCTTGCGAAACTACACGAATTCAACTATACTTTGTATAAGTTATACACTTCTATCGCTTGGATTTGCGATACCCTCATCCGGTGCGTGCGATAGAAGAAGAAAACCATATTTCATAAATTCATTATCAAGTAAGGAGGAATAATCAATGACAAGTGATGTTATTAGCAGGTCCGAAGACGCTGGCGTCCCCTGGTGGCTTGTTCTGATTGAAGGTATCGCTCTTGTAATTCTCGGAATCCTGCTGCTGATCAATACTGGGATCACGACCGTCATCCTGGTTCAGATCCTGGGTATCTATTGGCTGATCGCTGGCATTTTCAAAATCGTCAGCATTTTCCAGGATAACTCCATGTGGGGCTGGAAGCTGTTCGCCGGCATCCTGGGTATCATCGCCGGCATTATCGTTGTCCGCCACCCGGTATGGTCGCCTGTAGTGGTCAGCTCCGCGCTGATCATCGTGCTCGGTATCGAAGGCATCATCATCGGGATTGTAAGTATCGTCCAGGCATTCCGCGGCGCTGGTTGGGGTGCAGGGATTCTGGGTGCGATCAGCATTTTGATCGGTGCCCTGCTGCTGGCCAACCTGTATCTGTTCGCCTTCTCACTGCCCTGGGTGATTGGCGTCCTGGCGATCATCGGCGGTATCATCGCCATCATCGCCGCATTCCGAATGAAATAACAAACTCAAGCCAATTTCAACCTGCACGGTATCCCAAAACCACTGGCTGTGGTTTCTGGACGCAGGAACGATCGTGAATAGTTAAACTGCGAGCTTATCATTGCTCGCAGTTTAACTTTTTTCGTAATCAATAATAATATAATTTTTGTGTTTAGCGTTTGACCAATTATTCTCATACATACTCATAGCAGATATTCAGCCGTTGTGAGCTGCTTGAGGGCTTTGGACTGCATGCACAAATGATTACGATCGCCAGGGTCAGGGATGACTAATCTCGAACCTGATCACGCTCTTTGTCATAGGTGTTTCTTCCATTCGATAGTACTGGGGATTGGACTTGCTTGGATTCCTGGGTATCTCCTCCACCCTCTTTGACGTTCGGCAAAGTGAAAGCCAGCACGAGAGCGACTGCAACGAAGATAAAAGCCATAATTAATACATCGTTGATGCTGATGGCAATCAGAATGCCCACAAAAGCAGCACTAAAACTGTTTCCAATCCGACCAATTGAAGATTTTGCCGCGGATGCATCACCAGCCTTGGCGTGAGGCACATCGGTCATCACAACTGTGTTTAACTGGGCTGCTGCCAGACCGATACTGAACCCGAAAAAGAATTGGGGCATGAGCAGCATCCCTGGGCTGACATTTTCATCAATTACCACCAGGATCCAGAGGATCGAGATGGCCATTATTATCTTACCAGCGATGACGACAGGTTTGGTTCCCGTGCGATTGGCAAGCCATCCACTGAGAGGACCGGCGATAACCGCGCCGATGGCCGAAGTCAGGAACACCAGACCTGTTTGGGAGGCAGACAGACCAACGGTCTTTTCAAGATAGATGGCCAGGGCATAGCCGGGGACGAATTGGGCGACCTGGCGCGCCAGGGAGGCCAACATCCCACCCCGAAAGCTGTGCACTCTGAACAGCCCCAGATCAAAGATCGGTTCCCTGCCCCGTGACTCAAGGTGCCGTACCCAGTATGGATAGACCACGAAAGTCAGCGTGATTCCGAGCAGAAGCAGTCACACCACCGGTGATATTCCCAGAATGTTGAGATTGGTCTCAGCCGTCCACCAGCCCCAGATTGGGCCGTATATCAAGGGCAGAATGATGGCAAAAAGCCCCAAACCAATGATGGCGGCTCCAACAAAGTCGATCGAACCCGCATCGTCGTGCTTAACCTCACTGATCCATAGGTAGCATCCGGCAACAATGAAGAGGCAGATCGGTACGTTGATAAAAAACGCCAACCGCCAGGAGAAGTATGTTACTGCCATGCCACCGAGCACCGGTCCGATTACAGCTCCCAGGCTGGCGGTTGCTCCCCAGATACCGAAAGCCAAGGGTCGGTCCGCGGCCTTGAAGATAGTGTGTACTAATGCCATACCGGTAGCTCCGATCATCGCGGCTGCGATACCAGCCATCGCGCGCATTCCATTCGCAAACCAGATGGATGGCGCAAACCAAGTCGGAGGCCAAGCGGTCTTAGGAAGACAAGACCTGATAAC